>DASVVH010000113.1:0-10966 GCA_036386615.1 Ardenticatenaceae bacterium | reverse complement strand
GGTGTGGGTGGGATTCGCCAACTTCAGCCGCATCCTGGCGGACGAACGGCTGTGGGACGCTTTCGCGACGACGGGCCGCTTCGCGCTGATGTCGGTGGGGCTGCAAACGATTATCGGTTTCGGGCTGGCAATGCTCCTGCGGCAGCGCTTCAAGGGGAGCGGCATCGTGACGACGCTCATCCTGATTCCGATGATGCTCTCGCCCGTCGTGGTCGGCCTCTTCTGGAAGCTCATCTTCAACCCCAGCTACGGTATCTTCAACCAGCTTCTCGGCTTCAGGAACCCGGCGACCTCCCCGGAGTGGCTGGGCGAGCCGAATCTGGCGCTGTGGGCGGTGGTCATCGTGGACGTGTGGATGTGGAGTCCTTTCGTGATGCTGCTCTGCCTGTCGGGCCTTAGCGCGATTCCCGACTACCTGTACGAGGCGGCGGCGATTGACCGGGCGAGTTCGTGGTTCCAGTTCTGGCGCATCACGCTGCCGCAGGTCGCGCCGCTGCTGCTCATCGCAGTGCTTTTCCGCACCATCGAGGCGTTCAAGGCGTTCGACCTCGTGATGGGTCTGACGGGCGGTGGGCCGGGCGACGCGACGGAGGTGGTGTCGGTGCGGCTGTACAGCATGGCGTTTCAGGGGCAGTTCCGCACGGGGCAGGCGAGCGCGCTCGCCTACGTGGTGCTCATCATCATCATCGCCATCGCTAACGTCTACATCCGCTCGCTCAACAGGATGAAGGAGGCTTAAGCATGGCAACGACGGTTCCATCCCAATCTCACGCGCCCGTGCTTGAGTCTATCCGCGTGGACAAGGTGAGCACGCGGGCGCGGCTGATTCACAACCTGCGGGCGCTCGTGACGCTGGCCTTCGCGCTCCTCATGCTCATCCCGGTTTTCTGGATGGGGCTGACGGCCTTCAAGTCGCGCCCGGACGCGGTGGCGGTGCCGCCGAAGGTCATCTTCACGCCATCGCTGGAGGGGTTCGTGAGCCTGCTGACGGATCGCCGCCAGTTGCGGGGCGGCGAGGCCGACGAGATGCGGCAGCGCACGGACCTGGGCCTCTTTGATCAGGTGGCGCTGCGGCGCGGTATGGCCGTGACCGGGCCGAGCCAGTACGTCCGCCGCCTGCAAAACTCGCTCATCATCGCGGGCACGTCAACTATCCTGTCGGTGGGGCTGGGGCTGCTGGCGGCGTATGCCTTCAGCCGCTTCCCGGTGCCGGGGAAGGATGACCTGCTCTTCTTCATCCTGAGCACGCGGATGTTGCCGCCGGTGGTGGTGACGATTCCCATCTTCCTGATGTACCGCCGCCTGGGGCTTTACGATACGCACATAGGTCTGATTCTGCTCTACACGGTGTTCAATCTCTCGTTCTCGGTGTGGCTGCTGAAAGGGTTCATTGACGAGATTCCGCGCGAGTACGAGGAGGCGGCGCTGGTGGACGGCTACACGCGGCTGCAAGCGTTCCGCAAGATTATTCTGCCGCAGGCGCTGACGGGTATCGCGGCGACGACGGTGTTCTGCCTCATCTTCGCGTGGAACGAGTACGCTTTCGCGCTGATGCTGACGACGGAGAAGGCGCGCACGGCCCCGCCAAGCATCCCGACGATGCTGGGGACGGGCGGTATCGAGTGGGCGGCTATCGCGGCGGGGACGCTGGGCTTCCTGATTCCTGTGGTGTTCGTGACGTTCCTGCTCCGCAATTACCTGTTGCGCGGGATGACGTTCGGGGCGGTGAGGAAGTAGGTGGAGGACGACCGACGACCGACGACCGACGACCGCCAACGGCTTTAACGGCATAACGCAAAGACGCACCAACGGTAGGCGCTTTAGGCGAAGGCGCAAGGACACAAAGGGATTTAGAGAATGGCGCAGATGCTTGGAGATGGTCGTTATCTCACATCCCATATCTCACATCCCATATCTCACATCTCGTATCCCGCATCTCGTATCCCGTATCTCGCCTATAGGCGAAGAGTGAGCTATGGCTACTATCGAGTTCCGTGACGTCGAGAAGAGGTTCGGGGCGTTCCAGGCGGTGAAGCCGATGAACTTGACCATCCAGGATGGCGAGTTCGTGGTGCTGCTCGGCCCGTCGGGGTGCGGGAAGACGACGACGCTCCGCATGATTTCGGGGCTGGAGAGCGTGAGCACGGGGACGATTCTGCTGGATGGGCGGGACGTGACGTGGGCGCACCCCAGCGCGCGCGACATCGCGTTCGTCTTCCAGTTCTTCGCGCTCTACCCGCACATGACGGTGCGGGAGAACATCGCCTTTCCGTTGCAGGCGCAGGGCGAGTCGAAGGAGCTTATCCAGCAGCGCGTGGGCGAGGTGTCGCGGCTGCTGCAAATCGAGCCACTGCTGGGGATCCGGCCCGGCTCGTTGAGCGGCGGTGACAGGCAGCGCGTGGCGCTGGCGCGGGCGCTGGTACGACGCCCGGCGGCGTTCCTGATGGATGAGCCGCTCGGCGCGCTGGACGCGGAGTTCCGGGCAGTGATGCGGGCGGAAATCAAGCAGTTGCACCTGGACCAGCACGCGACGACGGTCTACGTCACGCATGACCAGATCGAGGCGATGGCGATGGGCGACCGCATCGTGGTGATGTCCAACTCGGAGATTCAGCAGGTGGGCACGCCCGCCGAGGTGTACTACAACCCTTCTAACCTGTTTGTGGCGCGCTTCATCGGCAGCCCCGGCATGAACCTTCTCAAGGGGCAGTACGCAGACGGGGTGGTGAACCTGCCCGGCGGCGGTCAGTACCGGGTGCCCGCCGAGTGGGAAGGGGCGGTCCGGCAGGCGTTAGGCGGCAGTGGAGAGGTCGTTATGGGCTTCCGCCCGGAGGCGGCACGGCTTTCAGCCGACGGCTCTATTGGGGCGGAACTGTACGCGGACGAGCTTCACGGGGCGTACACGATGCTCTACTTGAGCCTGGATGGGCAGCCCGAGGGCGTCTACGTTCGTACCGACCGCAAGGTGAAGTATCCCATCGGGACGCCCATCCGCTTCGACCTGGACCCGGCGATGGTGCGCTTCTTCCGCACCGATACGGAGAAGGCGATTCAACGG
Organism: Ardenticatenaceae bacterium; assembly: GCA_036386615.1. Taxonomy (GTDB): domain Bacteria; phylum Chloroflexota; class Anaerolineae; order Ardenticatenales; family Ardenticatenaceae; genus DASVVH01. The sequence continues at coordinate 7,908 of DASVVH010000113.1, read as the reverse complement.
GAGGTGGTGACGGCATGAGCAACGTTGCCTTGCAGAACGTGACCAAGCGGTTCAAGCACGTCGTCGCCATGCGGGACGTGAGTTTCGACATCAAGGATGGCGAGTTCTTCGTGCTGCTCGGCCCAACGGGCGCGGGCAAGACGACGACGCTCCGCGTTATCGCGGGGCTGGAACAGCAGGACGAGGGCAGCGTGATTTTCGATGGAGAGGCGGTGGACGCGCTTTCCCCTGCTGACCGGGACGTGGCGTTCGTCTTCCAGCAATACTCGCTCTACCCGAATATGTCGGTCTACGACAATCTGGCGTTCCCGTTGCGCTCGCCGATGCGGCAGTTGCCGGAGCCGGAAATCAAGCGGCGCATCGAGGATGCCGCCGAGAAGCTACGCATCAGCCACCTGCTGACACGGAAGACGGCGCGGCTTTCGGGTGGGGAGATGCAGCGCGTCTCGATTGGGCGGGCCATCGTGCGGGAGCCGCGCATCTTCCTGATGGACGAGCCGCTTTCCAATCTGGATGCCAAGCTGCGCGAGTCGCTGCGCGTGGAGTTGGAGCACCTGCAACGGACGCAGGGCAGCACGACGCTCTTCGTGACGCACGACCAGATCGAAGCGCTGACGCTGGCGGACCGCATCGCGGTGATGCGCGAGGGGCGCGTGGTGCAGATTGGCACGCCGGAGGACATCTACGACCGCCCGGCGACGCTCTTCGTGGCGCAACTGGTGGGCACGCCGCACATCAACCTGCTGAACGCGATGCACGAGAACGGCACGCTGCAAGTGGCGAACGCCGACCTTCACCTGCCCGCGCCGACGACGGGGGAGACGGTGCCGGACAAGCTGGTGCTGGGCATCCGCCCGGAGGACGTTCACCCGGACCCGGAGGGCGCTTTCGCGGGGCAGCTTGCGCTGCTGGAGCCGCTGGGGTCCGAGACGATTCTGCACATCAAGATTGGCGGGCCGACGCTCCTCAGTGTGGTGCCGGGGCTGCTCAGTGCCCGCGTTGGCGATACGGTGCGTTTCAACGTCGCGCCCGAAAGCCTGCACTACTTCACGCGCGAGGGCAGGCGCATCTCGGCGGTGACTGAGGTGGCGGTGCCTGTGCAGTAGACGACTGACGACTGACGACCGACGACCGATGACCGCTTACGACTTTACGGCGACGTTCTATAGGAGAGCGGTGCGGAGCAACGGAAGCGGGCACTGCCCAGAGGGCACCCGCCGCGCTCCCGACGTGAGTAACAAGGTAAGTGTCACGCCCACGTTCGCATGACAAGTGATGGACTGTCGTTACAAAGTCGTTGGCGTTCATTCCGCATTCTGACTTCCGCATTCCGAAATCGACAGGGAGAACCAAACAATGAAGTTCGGTGTCAATACCTGGGTGTGGACCTCCCCTCTAACCACCGCAGAACTCCGTGAGCTTGCCCCCAAAGTTGCCGGGATGGGCTTCGACCTGATTGAAGTGCCCATCGAGAACACTAACGACTTTGACTACGAAGAGGCTGCCGCGATATTTCGTGACAATGGCTTGGGCGTCAGCGTCTGCGCGGCCATGTCGCCGGACCGTGACCTTATCTCCCCCGATGTGTCGGTGCGCGAGAATGGCGCGACCTATCTGCGCCACTGCATCGAGGCGACGCAGACGCTGGGCGGGACGAACCTCGTTGGGCCGCTCTACTCTGCCGTAGGGCGCACCTGGCAGATGACGGAGGACGAGCGCGCCCGCGACACCGAAATCCTTGTCGGGCAACTTCGCGCCCTGGCCGAATACGCGGGTGAGCACGGCGTGAAGCTTGGAGTGGAGCCGCTGAACCGTTTCGAGACGAGCTTCATCAACCTCGCGGAGCAGGCGATTGAGGTGGTGGACCGCGTGGCGCACCCCGCCTGCGGCATCATGCTCGATACCTTCCACATGAACATCGAAGAGAAGAGCGTTGGGGAGGCGATTCGCGCGACGGGCGGCAGGCTGTTTCACCTGCACTCGTGCGAGAACGACCGGGGCGCGCCCGGCTCCGGCCACGTTCCCTGGGCAGAGGTGGAGGAGGCGCTGGACGAGATAGGCTACGATGGCCCAGTGGTCATCGAGTCGTTCACATCGAAGGTGAAGAGCATTGCCCGCGCGGCGGCTATCTGGCGCTCGTTTGAACCCAGCCAGGATGCTCTGGCGGAGAATGGGCTTGCGTTCCTTCGGCAACTCCTGACGACGGAGTAGGAATGCAAAATTAAGAATGCAAAATGCAAAATGAACGACATCATTGCCGGAGCTACAGTTTTGCATCCCATGCGTAGCAGAGCGTAGAGTGGCGACGATTCTCCTCATCGGTACGCTGGATACGAAGGGCGCGGAATACGGGTACGTCCGCGACCTGATCCGGGAGCGCGGGCATCAGACGCTCGTTATGGACGCGGGGGTGGTGGGTGAGCCGCCTTTCGTGCCTGAGATTAGCGCCGCCAAGGTTGCAGGGGCGGGTGGTGGGTCGCTGGCTCAATTGCGCGAGCAGAACGACCGGGGCGCGGCGATGGAAGTGATGATGCGCGGCGCGGCGCAACTCGCGGCGCGGCTTTACGGCGAGGGACGGTTCAATGGCGTGCTGGCCCTCGGCGGCGGCGGTGGGACAGTCATTGCGACTACGGCCATGCGCGAGTTGCCCGTCGGCGTGCCGAAGGTGATGGTCTCAACGGTGGCTTCCGGCGACACGCGGCCCTACGTCGGCGTCAAAGATATTACGATGATGTACTCGGTTGTGGACATCGCGGGGCTGAACCGCTTCTCGCGCCGCATTCTCGCCAACGCGGTTGGCGCGGTCTGCGGGATGGTGGAGCAGGAGGTGCCCGAAGCGGAGGACAGGCCACTGCTGGCGGCGACGATGTTCGGTGTCACCACGCCCTGCGTGACACGGGTGCGGGAGCGGTTGGAGGAGGCGGGCTACGAGGTGCTAGTCTTCCATGCGACGGGCGCGGGCGGCCAATCTATGGAAGCGCTCATCGCGGACGGCTTCGTGGAGGGCGTGGCCGACGTGACGACCACCGAATGGTGTGACGAATTGGTCGGCGGAGTGCTCAGTGCTGGGCCGAATCGGTTGGAGGCTGCGGGGCGCGCGGGCGTGCCACAGGTCGTCTCTGTTGGGGCGCTGGATATGGTGAACTTTGCGGGCTACGAGACGGTGCCGCCGGAGTTCAGGGAGCGCAACCTGTACCGCCACAACGCGAACGTGACGCTGATGCGGACCACGCCGGAAGAGAGCGCGGAACTGGGCCGCATTATCGCGGGGAAGCTGAACGAGGCGACGGGGCCGACGGTGCTCCTCCTGCCGTTGCAAGGGGTGAGCGCGATTGATAAAGAGGGTGGACCGTTCTACGACGCGGAGGCGGACGAGGCGCTGTTCAACGCCCTGCGCGCGTGGGTCCGCCCGCCTGTCGAACTCGTCGAACTGGACCTGCATATCAACGACCCGGCGTTTGCGGATGCCGTTGCCGACAGGCTGCTGGACCTGCTGCCGAACAATGGCGCGACTCGCTAGAGGAACTAAGAACCATGCCATTCATCCCTCGTGAAGAAGCGTTGCGCCGCCTGCGGGCGCAAGGAGAGGCGGGCCGTCCCATTATTGGCGCAGGGGCGGGCACGGGCATCTCTGCCAAGTTCGCGGAGCGCGGCGGCGTGGACATCATCATCATCTATAACTCCGGGCGCTACCGCATGGGCGGGCGCGGGAGCCTCGCGGGGATGCTGCCCTACGGCGATGCCAACGCCATCGTCGTGGAGATGGCTGCCGAGGTGCTGCCCGTCGTCAAGAACACGCCCGTGCTGGCGGGGGTCTGCGGGACGGACCCCTTCCGCCTGATGCCCGTCTTCCTGCGGCAACTGAAGGAGATGGGGTTCGACGGGGTGCAGAATTTCCCGACGGTGGGGCTGTTCGACGGCTCGTTCCGCGCCAACCTGGAAGAGACGGGGATGGGCTATGGCCTCGAAGTGGAAATGATTCGCATGGCCCGCGAGATGGACATGCTCACCTGCCCCTACGTCTTCACGCCGGACGAGGCGCGGGCGATGGCGGGCGCGGGCGCGGACGTGCTGGTGCCGCACATGGGCCTGACGACGAAAGGCTCGATTGGCGCGGGGACGGCGCTGACACTTGAAGAGTCAGCCCGGCGCGTGCAGGCGATGCGCGACGCTGCCGTCGAGGTGAACCCGGAGATTCTCGTGCTCTGTCACGGCGGCCCCATCGCGGAGCCGGAGGACGCGAGGTACATCTTCGAGCACACGGAGGGTATCGCGGGCTTCTTCGGTGCTTCCAGCATCGAGCGGCTTGCGACGGAGCAGGCCATCGAGGGGCAGGCGCAGCACTTCAAAGCGCTGACGCTTTAGACGACGACCGACGACTGACGACCGACGACCGCCAACGGCATTCCACGCACGGGGCGAAATGTAGTGAAAGGTGAGGGAGAAGAGTAATGGAGCGATTGGGTACAGGCTACGTCGTCTATGGGGATGACGTGGAGACGCTGCGTTTCGACTGGGGCAAGGTGAAAATCCTGAGCGAGCCTGCCGTCACGGGTGCGGGGCGCTTCAGTTTTGGGATGGTGGTGCTGGAGCCGGGCAAGGGCCACGACCGCCACAACCACCCCGACGCCGACGAGATTATCTTCGTCATGTCGGGCGAGGGCGACCAGATGATTGACGACGAGCCGCCCGTCCGCGTGCGCTCCGGCGCGAGCATCTACATCCCGCAGGGCGTCTATCACTCTACCATCAACCGCACTTGGGAGCCGCTGCGCCTGCTCGTCGTCTACTCACCTCCTGGCTCGGAGCGGCTGCTGCGCGAGATTCCCGGCTGCGAGGTCGTTCCGGCAGGCGAGCATTAGGAATGCGGAGTGCGGAAGTCGGAATGCGGAATGAACGGCAACGACTTACGGCATAACGCACCAACGGTAGGCGCTTTAGGCAAAGACGCAGAGGATTTTTATCAGGACGACGTAAGCCGTTATCTCATATCCCGTATCTCACATCCCGTATCTCATAGAAATGAACGCACGCATCCAACACGTTAGCATCCCGCGCCCGCCGGGCAGTGGGGACGAGACGCGCGAATTTTACAGCGGCTTGCTTGGCCTCCAAGAGCTTCCGGTGCCGCTATCTATTCAGCACCTGGACCTCGTGTGGTTCCGCGTCGGCGACATGGAACTTCACTGCTTCTCGGAGGAGCCAGTCAACGACCCGTCGGGGCGGCACTTCTGCCTGGAAGTGGAGGACGTGGAGGCAATCCGTGCCCGGCTCGTCGAGGCAGGCTACGCGCCCTGGAACCCGGAGGCGATTCCGGGCCGCCCGCGCTTCTTCTGCCGCGATCCGTTCAATAACACGATTGAGTTCACGAGCATTGTCGGCAATTACCTGGAGCTTCAGGGGGACGACGACCGACGACTGACGACCGACGACCGCTAACGGATTACGGCATAACGCAAAGACGCAAAGGGTTTTTGCTGGAACGACGTAAGTCGTTATCCCGTATCCCGCATCTCGTATCCCGTATCTCACATCTCACATCACTTTAGGAGGAAAATCGTGGCACGACCCGTCACACTGTTTACCGGACAATGGGCCGACCTGCCCCTGGAAGAGCTTGCACGGAAGGTCAGCGAGTGGGGGTTCGACGGCTTGGAACTCGCCTGCTGGGGCGACCACTTCGAGGTAGACAAGGCGCTGGAAGACGACAGTTATGTGCAGGGCCGATGGGACATTCTCAACAGGTATGGCTTGAAGTGCTTCGCCATCAGCAATCACCTTGTTGGGCAGTGCGTCTGCGACCCGATTGACGAGCGCCACAAGGGGATTCTCCCATCGCGCATCTGGGGCGACGGCGACCCGGAAGGCGTGCGACAGCGCGCCGCCGAGGAGATGGCGAACACGGCCCGCGCCGCCCGCAAGCTGGGCGTGGACATCGTGAACGGCTTCACGGGCAGCAGCGTGTGGGGGATGCTCTACTTCTTCCCGCCGACGAGCCAGGCCGACATCAACAAGGGCTACGAGGATTTTGCGAATCGCTGGGGGCCAATTCTGGACGTGTTCCAGGAGAACAACGTGCGCTTCGGCCTGGAAGTTCACCCGACGGAGATTGCCTACGACACCATCACGGCCCGGCGGGCGTTGGAAGCGGTGGGCAGCCACCCGGCCTTCGGCTTCAACTTCGACCCCAGCCACTTCATCCACCAGTTCCTTGAGCCTGTGACCTTTATTGAGGAGTTCCCCGACCGCATCTTCCACGTCCACGTCAAGGATTCGCGCGTGCAACTGACCGGGCGCAATAGCATCCTCTCCTCGCACCTGGACTTTGGCGATTCGCGGCGCGGGTGGGACTTCGTTTCGCCCGGACGCGGGGACGTGAAGTGGGACCGCATCGTGCGCGCGCTGAATCGCGTCGGGTATCAGGGGCCGCTCTCCATCGAGTGGGAGGACAGTGGGATGGACCGCGACTGGGGCGCGCCGGAAGCGCTCAAGATGGTTCGCAGCCAGGACTTCTCGCCCTCGCAGGTTGCCTTTGACGCCGCCTTTGCCTCCAAGGATTAGGAGAGAACGATGAGCGACACAGAGACCGGATTCACCACAATGGCGGCTGCCCGCGCCGAGGGCGAGGCTCCCGAAGTCGGCGTGGGGATGTTGGGCTACGCCTTCATGGGCAAGGCTCACACCAACGCCTTCAAGAAGATTCCTTACATGGTGTACCCGCCGCCCGCGATTCCGCGCCTTGCCGCTATCGCGGGGCGCGACGAGGCCGCCGTCGCGGAGGCGGCGCGGCGCTACGGCTACGCGCGCCACTACACCGACTGGCGCGACCTGCTGACGGATGACAGCGTGCAACTTCTGGACAACGGTGGGCCGAACGACGCGCACGCGGAGCCGTCCATCGCGGCAGCCGAGGCGGGCAAGCACATCATCTGCGAGAAGCCGCTGGCCCGCACGGGCGAGGAGGCGAAGCGGATGCTGGACGCGGTAAACCGCGCGGGGGTGAAGCACATGGTAGGCTTCAACTACCGCTTCGTTCCGGCCATCCGGCAGGCGTACAACCTCATCCAGAGCGGCGCGCTGGGGCAGATTTACCACTTCCGCGCGGTCTACCTGCAAGAGTGGATTATGCCGCACTACAACACGCCGATGATCTGGCGGTTGAACAAGGCACTGGCGGGGAGCGGCGCGCTCGGCGATCTGGGCGCGCACATCATTGACCTGGGCCGCTTCCTGGTGGGCGAAATGAGGAGTGTCAGCGCGATGACGCGGACCTTCATCGAGGAGCGCCCGTTGGGTGACGGGAGCGGCGGCACGGGCCGTGTGGACGTGGACGACGCCTTTATCTCCTGCGTAGAGTTCGAGAACGGCGCGATTGGCACGCTGGAAGCGACGCGCTTCGCGGGGGGCCGCAAGAACTACGAGGTGCTGGAAATCAACGGCGAGAAGGGCAGCATCCGCTTCAATCTGGAGCGGATGAACGAGCTACAGGTCTTCTGGGTGGGCGAGCAGCCGAAGGAGACGCAGGGCTTCCATGACGTGCTGATTAGCGAGGGCTACCATCCCTTCTGGGAGAACTGGTGGCCGCATGGACACATCATCGGGTGGGAGCACAGCTTCGTCCACGAGTTGACGCACCTCCTCGATTGCATCGTCAACGACAAGGACGTGGCCCCGCTCGGCGCGACCTTCGAGGACGGCTACCGCAATGCCGTCATCTGCGACGCCATTCTGGAATCCGCCGCCACGCGCCGACAGGTGGACATCCAGTATTAACGGACTGACGACCGACGACCGACGACCGCCAACAGCCAACGACTTTACGGCATAACGCAAAGACGCAAGGGGACTTCTTGAGAACGGCAGAGCATCCGGCAGGGATAATGTTATCTCATACTCTAGCCTCCACAT
>DASVVH010000112.1:0-20892 GCA_036386615.1 Ardenticatenaceae bacterium | reverse complement strand
GCCCGCACGAATGCGGGCGCGCCTCTTCGATTGTTCCTTCTCTTTGGTTCGCGGCCCTATGCCACCGTTGAGGGAGCCGTGCCGGGGAATTGAACGTACCATCCACTGCCCGTGTTGTAGGTGGACCCCTTCACGTTGAGGCTCCCCTGCCGCTCGGCGACCTCGCGGGCCGAGTTGATGACAAGGTGCGCGTCGCGCTCGATGATGCTGACGAAGGCTTGTGCCACCTCCGGGTCGAAGTGCGACCCGGCGCACCGCTTAACCTCCGCCACAATCTCGCTCAAGGGCATCCCGCGATGATAGGGGCGGTCTGAGGCCATTGCCTCCACCGCGTCGGCGCAGGCCAGAATGCGCGCGATGAGCGGCGTCTGGTCCTCGGCCAGTCCCGCCGGGTAGCCCTTGCCATCCCAACGCTCGTGGTGGTGCCGCACGAACGGCGAGAGGTGCCGCAGGCTGCGCGAGGTTTCCAGCAACTCCGCGCCAACCGTCGCGTGCGACTTGATGTGCTCGAACTCCTCGTCCGTCAGGCGGCTCGGCTTGTAGAGCACGCTCTCCTTGATGCCAATCTTGCCGATGTCGTGAAGCAGGCCACCCTGGCGGGCGAGCATCACCTGATCCTCCGGCAGCCCCAACTCGACGGCGATAGCGGTCGCGTAATCCGCCACCTTCGCCGCGTGGCCCGAAACGAACGGGTCGCGGGCGTCCAGAATGTGCGCCACCGTCATGAACAGTTCGTCGTTCAGTTGGCGGATGGCCTGGTTCGCCGCGTTAATCTCCTCGTTGGCCTGCGAGAGTTCGTTGTTCACCCGCTCCAACTCGGCGATGCTCTCCTTCGTCCGGTCCACGTACTGCCGCTGGGAGTAGCGCATCATCAGCAGCGGCATCGCGAAGACCAACATCCCCAACAGCCCCAGCGTCACGTAGGCCGCGCTCAGGAAGAGGCCCATCACGCAGAGCACCAGGTAATGCTGCGCCAGCCACCGGAAGTGCTTGTGCCACGTCGTCAGCAGGGGCGCTCGTTCCTGTAGCGCGATAGCGCCCGTAATCAGGCTGCTGTCCACGACGTACAGGGCCACCGCCGAGAGCATTGCGGGAATGGCGACGATGGGCAGGTTGGCAATCGTCACGGGCAGCCCGACCACCTGCATCACGATGCCCGGCGTCACCCCTGCCAGCGCGTGAGTCGCCCAGTTGAAGCCCGACTTGTACAGGGGTGGTCTGCGGCGCATCCAGTGGACGAGGGCGATGGCCGCGCTGACCGCCGCCGCGCCCGGAATGCCCGCCACCAGCGCGGCGGCAAAGTTGAGCGCCACCGAGATAGAGATGGTGCCATCCCCGTACAGGTCCATCTGTAGAAGTTCAGCCGTCATGGCGAGAATCGTGAACAGGAGAATAACGTGCCAGTTCATCTCGCCGCCCCAGACGAGGCCGCCCAGCGTTGAAAGGATGCCCGCCGCGATGACCATAGTCACGTAGAGGCGGAGCGTCATGAACCGCGCGCGGGGCGCTTCGGCGGGAGCTTCAGCCTGTGGCTGCGGCTCTACCGGCGCGGGGGGAGTCTGTGCAACAATCCTCACCGATTGCGGCTCGGCATTCGAAAGCGGCTCGTCAGGCGGAGACACCTCTGCTGGTTCAAGCTTGAGCGAGACCGCGAGAGATTGCGGCTCCTCGACTACTGGCGCGCTCGTCGTCTCTGCGGTGAGCGCGGCGGCTGTCTCCTCCAGCGCTTCCGGTTCGTCCAACGACAGGCCCGTCAGCGAATCAGGCCGCGAGACAAAGGTGCCTATAAAGGGCGAGGCGAGGCGGTCAATCCGCTCCGGCTCCTCCCAGCCGGAGCGCTCCTCGTGCATCGCGCCGACGGAGCGATTGCGCCCCTGTAGCTTCGCCTGGTAGACCGCCACGTCCGCCTCGTGGATGAGGTCGTTCGCCGTGACGGCGTGCTCCGGGAAGGAGGCGATGCCCACGCTCATCGTCGCGTGAATGGGCACATTGCTGGTCTTCACGTAAAACTGCGCCGCCTCCACCGCCTTGCGAACCCGCTCCGCGACGAAGTACGCCTCTTCCGGCTGCGTCTCCGGCAGGGCGATGATGAACTCCTCACCCCCGAAGCGCCCCGCGAAGTCGTACTCGCGTATCGTCTCGGCAATGGTGCGGCCCACGCCCTCCAGCACCACGTCCCCCGCGAGGTGTCCGTATGTGTTGTTGATGTTACGGAGCAGGTCAAGGTCGGCCACGAGGATGGAAAGCGGGCGCTGGAAGCGCGCGGCGCGCTCAAGTTCCAGGTTGAACAGTTCGCTGAAATAGCGAGCGTTCCACAGCCCCGTCTTCGTATCGGTGCGCGCCTCCTGCTGGAGTTGCGGAATCGTCAACGCCCGGTAGATGAGAATCAGCGGCGTCAGGCCGGGGAGCACGAGAACCGGATGGACGGTCCACAGCACCGCCACGATGTAGCCCAGGCAAAGCTGGACCATATCATTGAGAATACCATCCATCGAGAGGACGCCCGACCCCCGCCACGTTGCCCCCCGCGCCAGGATGAGCGCCTGCCCGATGATGGCGTGATTCAGGAAGACGTAGAGGAACGCGGCGGCGATTCCCGCCGCGACGGAGGTCAGGCTGATGCCCGGCTCGCCGCTATTCAACGCCACGTACAGCCAGTGGGCGCACAGCCCTGTAATGATGTGCGTGGCGATGTTGAAGGGCTGCAAGTACCAGTCGCGCAGGTGGCGGCTGCGCGTCATCCGCTCTTTCACCCACTCCACGAGGTGCGGAATCGCCGCCACCAGCACGAAGAAGAAGGGGTTGAGCAGGATGAGCGCCGCGAAGAGGAAGACCATCGTCGCGTAGTAAAGCTGGTGGTTCGGCGTTTCCGCCTTCAACAGTTGCGCCAGCGTGGCAAACGTGACCAGGACCACAAGCGCGGGCCACTCGCCCAGAGGCATCGGCTGACTGACGAAGCTCACGACCGCCAGCACCAGCCCGGTGATTAAGATGGACCAGATGTATATCCACGCTCGACGTGACATAGGATGCTCCTAATCCAGCTCGAACCGAGATGCCATGATGGCTCCGCTTCGATGTGGATGGATGACGCGACTAGCTCCGGCCATTTGATAGCAATTCCGGGTAGGTCAAGGTCTGAAGTACGCGAGTCGGGGCGGGCGGTACATTTCCCGCCGCCCCCTCGCTCCGTTTGATTCTGAAAGTACTGCCGCTGAACACGGGCCGTCAGTCGTGCTGACCAACTTACCCCCAGTTGATGCTGCCCCAATTGATGCTGCCCCAGTTAATGGAGCCCCAATTGATGCTGCCCCAATTGATGCTGCCCCAGTTGATGCTGCCCCAGTTAATAGAACCCCAGTTGATGCTACCCCAGTTGATGGAATCCCAACCCACCTGTTGAGCGCCGTCCCACAGAAGCTCGCTGACCTCGGTGCCCGTGTTGGCGCTCTCCGTCGTGGTGCCATTCACCGCCGCGTAGATGTCCAGCATCCCCGCGCCTGCACCAGCCGCGCTGCCCGTGTCGGCGTCCGCGAAGGGCCGTGCCGTCGCCATCAGGCGGTACTTCACCTGGTCCGGCGTCAGGTTCGGCTCGTCCTGAAGCAGCAGGGCAACCGCGCCCGACGTGACCGCCGCCGCCATCGAGGTGCCCGACATGCGGAAGTAGTAGCGCTGGTCGAAGTTGATGCCGTCGTTGACGATGTGCCCCTGATGCTGGTGCGGCAGGGTCGCGCGCTCACTGCCCAGCAGGCTGATGATGCGGTGGCCGGGGGCGACAATCTCCGGTTTGGAGAAGCCGCTCTCCGTCGTGCCGAAGGCCGAGTACGGGGCCAGCGTATCGTCCACTGGGTCCGCCGTGAGTTTGTCGTCAGTCGCGCCCACCGAGATGACGAAGGGGTCATTCGCGGGCGGGTAAAGGATGCCGTTGTCGTTCACTCCGTTGTTCCCGGAGGAGGTGACGACCACGATGCCGTTGAACCACAGAATCTCGACGGCGGCGTTCAGGGGGCTGGTGTCATACGCCTCGGCCACCATGCTGTTCAGCGACAGGTTGACCACACGAATGTTGTAGCGGTCCTTGTTATTGAGAATCCACTGCATACCTGCTACGGTGTCCGCGACCGTGCCGCCGCCCCGGTCGTTGCCGACCTTCACGCTAATCAGGTTGACCTCAGGTGCCACGCCGATGTAAGCGCCGTCCGACTTCTTGCCGTCCCCGCCCACGATGCCCGCGACGTGCGTGCCGTGCCCGAAGCCGTCGTCGGCGGTGCGGGAACTCCGGTTGAACCGCACCGCGCCCATCGCGCGCCCCTGAATGTCCTTGTGGTCGCGCACGCCGCTATCCACGACCGCGACGGCGATGCCCTGGCCCTGAAGATAAGGGGGATTGTTCCACACCTCGTCCGCGCCGATGGTCTGCACGTAGTAGCTTTTCAGGTTGCTCGTGTCAATGCACTGTCCATCCTCATAACAGCCGCAATCGTCATCGTCATCGTCGTTGATAGCGCCATCGTCGTCATCATCACAATCGCAGTCGTCATCGTCGTCGGTTGAGTTAGGCATGCCATCGTCGTCGCAATCGTCGTCGCTCGGCTGCGCCGCCATCTCCACCACCTCGCCCGACTCCTGCGCCTCCGCGACGGGCGCATTCAGCGACACCCACCGCAGCCCCTCTGCCTGCGCCAATTGGCGAACAGCCCCCGCCGGGAGCCGCGCCGCGAAGGCGTTAATCATCGGGAGGCGCTGCGTCACCTGTCCGCCCAGCGTCGTGACCAGCGATTCCAGACTGCCCGCGCCCTCCTGCTGCACGATAACGTCAAGCGTCTCGTCCGGCTGTTCCGCCGCCATTGATAGGAGTATCGGCTGCGCGCGGAGCGGCGTCTGCTGCGGTGGGGAGGCGAGCGCCGCCAGCGGCATCAGCAACAGCGCCACCAGTAGCAGTGCGCCTGCCCTGGCTCGCCGCGCAATGCCTCGATGCGCGACTCGTGTAGAGGTCTCTCCAAACATGCAGCTTTTCCTTTCGGACGTGAGCGAGAACGTTGCTAGGGTCTCTGGCGCAAAGGAGTTCTCGCCTCCCGGTCTCCCCTTGCAGCCCATTGCGGTATCGAATGAAGACTTGAAAAAGCGAACCCGGCTCTGGTAGGAGCCGGGTTGCCTCTGTCACTCTCGTGCTTGGAGTCGGCAACCCGGCTGTCCTGAATCTCTACTTCAGGATCCGTAGCTTTGCGTCCCCACCTCACGATGGGTTTGCCCTGTTCGCTCGCCTGCTTCTCGGACTAGCGGCCCTGATGCGCCACCCGTGAGAAGCCGCTACCCTTTTCGAGGATAGCTCTACTATATCAGGAGGGGCTACTGGAACTCAATAGCGCCGGAATACTACTCGACCCATGAATATCGCCCTGCGAGGACAACGCCCTCCTTACCTGGGAGCGCGGCGAAAATGGAGGGCTACCGAGAGATGGCAGCCCTGGGAGGCCAACCTGCTGGCCTGCTCCCCGGTGCTGCGCCTGATGGCGAAGCCCGGTTCAGACCTGACAGTTGGAGCAGGACGGGCCTGTGCGAAGGCCAGGGGCCGTAGGCAGCAATCCTGGCTTGTGAAGGGGGCATGGATGGACTGAAGGGGGGAAAACATGGCAACATCTCCTCTCGTGGTACGGATAATCCTGCCGATATTCTTGCAAAATGAGAGTCTTCCCGCAATGGTCTTTAAGTCCCGTTCCCCTGACAATCCGCTCTATCCCTTATGACGCGCTCTTTTTGCAGTGGCGGCGGGGCATTCGGTTCCCTACCATCTACCTGTACGAGTACATAAGGTTGGCATACAGATTGGCCCACGCACGACGGGAAGGGGGAAACGCGCTAACGCTCTGCGACAGGCATGTTGCTGGGTGGATCCTTCACTTCGTTCAGGATGACATGGCTGTAGCTAGACCTTACTTGATGTACCAGTGTGTTAATCTCGTGAAACAGTACAACTACCCGCAGTGATTCGACGCCTGTGAGAGAAGTGAGTACGATGTGCCTCACGTTTTGGAAGGAGGAAGCATGAGCGAGGGGCCGGAGGAACGCGAGTACATCGAACTTCAGCAGGCTCTGAAGGTGGCGAACCTTGTGGAGTCGGGCGGGCAGGCCAAGCATATGATTCAGGGTGGCGAGGTGATGGTCAACGGCGTCGTGGAGACGCGCCGCCGCCGCAAGCTCTATCCGGGTGACATTATCGAGGTCGCGGGCGAGGAGTTCCACATTGGCGGCGAGTGAGCATGCGCCCGGCTTGAGCACACGCTGGCGGGCGACAGTACAGTACATTAAGCGCGAGAGCCTGACGCTCTACGCCGCCTACCGGAACCCGCGCACGCCCTGGCTCACTCGCCTCTTCCTGGCCCTGGTCCTGGCCTACGCCTTCAGCCCCATTGACCTGATACCCGACTTCATCCCCGTGCTGGGGTACCTGGATGACGCCCTGCTCTTGCCGCTCTGCATCTGGCTGGCCCTGCGAATGATACCTGAACCAGTACTGGCGGACGCCCGGCGCGAGGCAACGGCTCGCATCGCCGAGGCTCGCCCCGTCAGCCGCGTGGGCGCGGTAGCCATCGTCAGCCTCTGGCTTCTCGGCATCATGCTTGCAGGGTGGTGGCTCCTGAACGTAGCGATTCGCTAGGGGATGTGTATAATTGCCTGACCATCATCGCGGCGGGCGGAGGGCGACGGTGCTCAGAATCTTGCATACCTTTTGGGACACGGGAATCCGGCTGCGCTGCCCCGTCTGCGAGCAGGGGGCGCTCTTCAAGGATTGGTTCACCATGCACCGCACCTGCCCCCATTGCAACGTGCGCTTCGAGCGCCACGACGGCGAGGAGACGGGTGGCATGTCCATCTCCATCGTCGTCACCGCGGTTATCTTCCTCGTCGGCTACTACGTCAGCGAACTCACCTGGGATTTGCCGCTCTGGCTCGATCTAAGCATCTGGATGACCTTCGCCGTTGTGTTCCCCATCCTCTTCTACCGCTACTCGCGCGCCCTCTGGGTCGCCTTCCTGCACCTCACCGGCGACGTTCATTGGGACCGGGAGCCGTACAACGAGACGCGCCCCACGATTATTGACGCCTTCCTGAACCACCCGCCGGACCAGCCAGCACCGCCGAAGCGCGCCGAACCGCCCACGCCGCCCGCGCCCTCCGCCTCCTCCGAGGGGGACGACCTCTCGGCGCACGGCCAGCCCACCCCCCAGTAGCCGTGCCTGTCCTTTACCGCACCCGGAGGCACCGTGTCATCCGTCCTGATTGAGTCCGAGATTGGCACGCTGGAAAAGGTCATCCTCCATCGCCCCGGTGGGGAGGTGGAGTTGATGAATCCCCAGGCGGCGCAGGAAGCCCTCTTTGACGACATCATCTCTCTGGCGGGTGCTCAACAGGAGCACGACCAACTCGCGGCGGCCCTGCGTCAGTTCGGCGAGGTCTGCGAGCTTCAAACGTTGCTGGCCGAAACAATGGAAATCGAGGAAGCTCGGCGCACAGTCATCGAGGGGCTGTGCGAGGAGTTCGGCTGCCCTGAACTGGTGCCGGAACTATTGGAGCTACCCGGCAGAGAGCTTGCCGAGCGGCTGGTGCTCGGAACGCCCAGCCACCCCACCGCCCTCGCGCAATTCCTGCCCGACCACGCCTACGCCCTGCCCCCGATGTTCAACCTCTACTTCACGCGGGACGCCGCCATGTGCGTCCACGACAGGGTTATCGTCGGCGCGATGGCGAACCGCACGCGCTGGCCGGAATCGCTGGTGATGCAGGCCCTCTTTCGCCACCACCCGGCGCTCCGCCCGGAAGGCTTCTACCTGGACGGCAGCACGCAGCCTGCCCGCGTCACCGTAGAGGGCGGCGACGTGCTGGTGCTGCGCGACGATTTGATTCTCATCGGGCAGGGGGAGCGAACCTCTATAACGGGCATTGACAGGCTCCTCCAGGCATTCGCCCGGACGGGCAAGGTGCGCCACGTCATCGTGCAGGAGATACCGAAGGCCCGCGCCTTCATCCACTTCGATATGGTCTTCACCATGCTGGACCGCGACCTCTGCATGATTTACGAGCCGATTGTTCAAGGGGGGTGGACACGCGGGCCGATTCTGATGGAACTGGAGGCGGGGCAGCCGCCGCGCATGGAACGCCACGCGGACCTGCTCACCCTGCTCAAAGAGTTGGGTATGCCCCTGACGCCCGTCCTCACAGGGGGCAAGGAGCCGCTACACCAGACGCGCGAGCAGTGGCAGAAGGGCACGAACTTCTTCGCGATGGCTCCGGGGAAAGTCATCGGGTTCAGGCGCAACGAGCACACCTATCGGGAGCTAGAGCAGCATGGCTTCCGCGTCGTCACGGGGGAGGATGTGCTGGCGGGCCGGGTGGACCTCACCGCGCCGGGCCGCGTGGCCGTAGCGATGGAAGGGGCCGAGCTATCGCGCGGGGGCGGCGGCTGCCGCTGCATGACCCTGCCCGTGCGCCGCGCCAGACTCTAACCCTTGAACGGGCAGCATCCGGGCGAACCCTGTACACACGCGAGAGGCGGTGCCCAATTCAGGGTACCGCCTCTCGCGCTTCGACTTTTAGGAGGGGTTGTTTTCTATCTCAAGTAATTCGTTACGGAGTCGTGCCCGTGCCGCCCTCGCCGCCGGTCGTGTCGGTCATCGTGCCCGTGTCGGTCATCGTGCCCGTGTCGGTGCCAGTACCCGTGCCCGTGCCGCCCGTGCCGCCCGTCTGCCCGGCACCACCTGTTTGTCCGGCACCGCCCTGACCCTCGCCGCCACTGTTGCCGCCGCACCCTGTCAACGCGCCGAGGGTGAGGGCCAGCACTGCGAAACCTGTAAGGAATCGTCGCTTCATAATAATTCTCCTTCTTTCTGTGTGTTGCAGGCTACGGTGAATTAGCTGCCCTAACCAAAAAGCAAAGAGAAGGCCCCCGCCGTGCCAAAACACCCATTGTTCCCCGCCTGATTACAGATGTACCTTCCCCTCGGTACTTCCGTATTGATACCTACCTACGAACCGAGCAACGCGCTACAGTGTCGTCCAGCGCCCGTTGCTCATGTGGTATCCCCGTTCACTCGTCCGCTTGTCACGGGTGTACAGGGTTGGCTCATAGGCTATGGCTAAGTGGTAGCTGTACGGCTTCACGAGGTTAACACACGGAATAGCACGCAGTAGGTCGCGCACCAGCTAGCCACATTCATGTCATCCTGAACGAAGTGAAGGATCCACCCAGCAACACGCCTGGCGTAGAGCGTTTGTACGTTTCGCCTTCCCATCGTGCTTGGGCCAACCTGTATGCCAACCTTGTGTATCCGTACAGGTGGTCGGTACCATCAAAGTACGTCCATGTCATCCTGAACCTACCCGCCAACTTTGTAAAACCGTACAGCTACGGCTCAAAAAGTTAGCGCCCTGGGGCTTCATGCCCCAGGGCGCTATGGTTTAGGTCAGGTCAGGCTGTCAACAGAGCCGCCCGGTTGGATTAGCGCCTGCGCCGCCAGACGAGGATGGTTCCAGTGGCGGCGAGAAGGACCATCGCCGCGAGGAACGCGCCGTTGAGCTGGGTCGGCGCGGCGCTCGACGCCGCGACTGTAACCGCCGTCGGGGTGTTCACCGTGACCGTGGCTGGGCCGTAGCGTGTCGCGTGGCCCTCGAAGTCTACGGATTCAAGCCAGTAGTAGTAGGTCGTGCCCTGCTCCACGTCCGTGTCTACCCACTGGTAGGAGAAGCCTTCGCTGCTGTCCGGCCCCTGCGAGGCGATGAGCGCGTCGTTGAGCTTGGTGCCGGGCGAGTTGGCGTCGGTGGCGCGATAGAGGTTGAAGCCCGCATTGCCCATTTCCGTCATCGTCTCCCAGTCGAGGACGACGGTATTTCCGTCCTGGCGGGCAGTGAACCCGGCCAACTGCACGCCGAGCGGGTCGAGGTCGAAAGCGATAGCCAGACTATCGCGGAGTACGGGCTGGTTGAAGGAGTACTGGATGGTGCTCCCCTTGATGCCGACCGTCGCGCTGCCACCGTAATCAAGTTCGGGGTCGCCGAGCACGACATCCTCGTACTGGAAGAGGATGTCGCCGGACTCGAAGAGGAGAACCTGGAAGGTGACGGTGTTCGTGGTCAGCACATGGTTCCGATCCTCCCACTGGATGACAGCGTATGGGACGGTGGCCGTAAGGAATGTCTGGTAGTAGACGGCACCGGACGCATCGCCCAGGTCGTCCCAGAAGGGAGCTATGAAGTAGGGGGGCGCATCGGCCATCGGTGTATTCGCGGTAGGAACCTCATGGGGATTGCAGTCCGCGGTGGGGGGCGTGGGCGGGAGGACGATGATAGCCCCATTGTTTCCGGCGCACAGTAGGTTGGTTTCGCGGTCGTAGTAGGGGAAGAGGAAAGGCAGCAGGATCAGTGCCCTCGCATTGTCCCCACCCGCACCCAGTATTTCAATCCCCGTGGTGCTGATGTCCTGGAAGTTATAGGTGGGGCCGCCCGCCTGGGTCGAGTCAATGAAGCGGTAGTATTCGTCGTTACCCGCCGTGTTGGTGAACACTTCTATCCCCGCCGTCAACGTCACGGGTTCGGTGAGGTTCGTCGCCGAGAGAACCGCCGTGTTGGTGATGAACGCGGGTGCGGCTGCCTCGACGGACACCTGGAAGGTAACGGTGATAAGGTCGTTGGCTCCCACATCTGCGGGTCCAAGCTCAATGGCATCATCAGTACCATCGTAGGAGGCATCCGGCGGGCCACCCTCCGTTTCAAGCGAGCCTGCAACATATTCGGTACCCGCTGGAATGGCGTCGTTCAAGGTTACACTGCTCGCCAGGCCGCCCGTGTTACTGATAGCAACGGTATAGGCTAGAACGTCACCGGGCCGCGCCATCTCTGCGATGCTATCCACCTCTTTTGTGGAAGCTGACAGGTTCGGGGCCGGGGCGACGAGGTTCAGGCCGACGAGCACCGGATCGTGGTCAGCGGAGCGGTAAGCGTTTGGTTCGTAGAGCGCGTCCTGTGCATCCTTCTTGAAGGTAGTGTCATAGTCGAGGATGTCCGGCTCGTCCGAGTTGATGTTCCAGGTGGTTACACCCGTGACCTGTGGAACCAGCGATTGGATAGCCATTGCGTAGTCGAGGTAGCCCAGCACACCGTCGAACGCGTAGGAGTAAGCAAATTCGCCCTCGAACTGCAAGGTCAAATCGGTGTAGTCATCGCTCGTTCCGACCGTGTCGTCAGCGCCCTCACGCACTTGATCAATGGGGTCTTCCTTGTCATAGGCGTTGAGGTCGCCAATTATCAGGAAGTCGGGGTCACCGCTCCCCGTGGGGTCAGTAGCGAGCCAGTCTACCAACACTCCCGCCGAGAGGGTGCGGGTCAAGTTACAGTTGCCCTGTTGGGCGTCGTCATCGCCAGCACCACACCCGGAGCCTTTAGACTTCAGGTGATTGACCACTACGGTGAAGTCACCACCGGAGAAGTTCTCCCGGAAGGTTTGCGCCAGTGCGGGGCGGTTCTTCGGAGTTCCGCTGTTGCGCGGATCGGTGAAGGCAGCGGAGTTCAATACCGCGTAGTTACCAATGGGCGTGACTATAGCAGGCTTGTACAGCAGGCCGACCTTGATTTCGTCGGTGCCAATCACGCCCGTTCGGATGTAGTCATAGGTGCCTGCCCCATTAGCGGCATTGAGGCCATTGACAAGGTCTTGAATGGCGCTGTTTGAGCCGTCGGGGTCGTTCTCCATCTCAATCACGCCGACGACTTCCGCATTCAGTTGCGAGATGGCAGCGATGATTTTGGTTCGCTGCCGTTGGAACTCTGCCAGGTTGTCCGCACCGCGTGAAGTGGGGAATCCGCCTGCCGCGCCATCTACGCCCGATCCGTTCCCATTGAAGTAATTCAGCACGTTGAAGCTGCCAACCTGCAATCGCCCGCCAACCGCTTCCGGTTCCGCATGGCGCGGGTTCTGCGCGGTGTAGGTTGCGCCTTCGGTGGGCTGAATTCGATAGAGGCTAAAGCGGTAGTCCAGCACGCCCGTCGCCCCCGTTACGAGGTCTCCACCCCGGAAGCGGTTGCTGAGGGTGAATTCTGCGCCGTTCGGGTGGCGCGCCGGGTCCGGGTTTGATGCGCTACGCGCATCATCCAGGGTGATGCGGCTGCGGGCATTGTAGGCGGCCCGCTCTGCCGCTTCTGTGGACCCTGGCTCGTGAATGGCCGTCGGCTGGTACAGGCGCTCCTCACCGGGGAGCGGGTTTGCCAGCACAATCTCCCCGAACTGATCGAAGTTGAAATATTCGGAGATGACCAGAGCCTGCGTGAACTCTACCAGCATCCCCTCGTAGCGCTCCAGGTCGCTGACCGCCGCGACGGGCAGGGTCACAGGGGTGGGCGCGATGGTGCCGAAGTTCGCCGTACAGACACTTACGTCCGTGCCTACGTTGGAAAGGCGCGTCATCCCGAAGTCTTCCTGTACTGTCCCCCGCGCGCGCACGAGGTCGCCCTCGTTCACATTGGCGGCGGAGGGGGCGTGGACAAAGATGCCATCGGAGGTAAGAGCATTGGAGTCGCCGGGAGCCTCCTCCTGGACGTAGAACCCATCGAGGTCAGTGTTCAATGCATCGCCATCGTTTTCCTGGAAATCGCCCACGACGACACCTTCGATGGCGACGATGCTTCCCACGAGGGAGCTGGTGTCGCTAGTGCCCTGGATGGTGAAGATTCCAGTCGCGGGGTCGCCACACGTCATGGTCGGCGGGGTCGTCGTGAAACTGAAGACGTAGTTCGCCGCCATATTGTTGGGCGGGTCGTCCGTATCGGTATCAGATACCTGATTGGCGACGACTGTGACGGTGCAGGTCTCGCCCGACGCGAAATCGGTGGCAGGGTTGAGCGTATAGGCTTGTCCGCTGCCACTCTCGGTGTAGGTATGCGTGCCGCTCTGGCCGCACGAAATCTGGAAGGCGCTGGCCGTTACGGTCACGGCTTCGCTGAAGTTGATGGTAATGTTGGCATTCAGCGCCACGTTGGTGGCGTTGTTGGCGGGCGTTGTGCTGCTCACCGTTGGCGCTGCGTCACCTTCGGGGGGAGCGCAGGGGGCGAGGGTTGTCGCAGAGTTGCGCGGGGTTGGAGCACCAGCGGAGAAGTCACCAGCATTGCTGTCGGTGTCGGTGCAGCCATTCGCTGCTCGCAACACCGCATTCGTGTTGCTGGGTGCTGGGGTCGGCCCGCTCCCCTCATAATTGTTGGCGGTAGTCCCAAAACCGACGAAGTCCCGAATGTTGGCATTGGGAAAGCAGTTATTTGTCGTAGCGCCACAGGTGAGCGCCGTCCGGTTGCTGACCAGCGCCACCTTGCCAGCCGTGCCACTCATTGCGGCAGTCCCGGTAGCGTCAGGGGGTGGCAGGTTGGTTGTGCCACCAGCACCAGCGGCCTGTTGGATAAGATAGTATTGCCCAGGCTGGAGGGTGCCGGTGATGTTCGTGACATTCCATGAGTTACCCGTCGCGGAGGCGTACTGCACAGACCAGTTGCTGATGCTCACCGCCGCTGTGCCGCGATTGAACAATTCGATGAAGTCATTTCTGTAGGTTGCACCAGCGTTGCCGCCGCCACCATAGACCTGACTGATGACGATGTCGGGGGAGACGGCCTGGGCAGGGGTAGGAGTGAACCAATAGAGGCCCCCGACCATTAGCAGGGCGAGAAGTAGCGACAGGGGCGCGAGGTGGCGCAGGCGTCGCTGTGCCGGAGCGTGTGATGACATTACAACTGTCCTTTCGTAAGGGAGAGTTACGGCGGCTACGGGCAAGGTGGCGATGATTCGGGGTACACATCATCACATGGCGGTTTAAACAACAAGGGATAAGCGCTTTACATAACAACGGCAGTCGGCTACTGGTTTCTCGCGGGGCACCTCCTCATCACAGCCACCTTTTGCGTAGGTTCGACAGTTCAGCGGACGGGGTCGCCTGCCTTGTCGGCGAAAGCGGGGGTGGGCGCGAGAAGGCCCGTGCTGCCAACCAGCCCCGCGACAGCGAGCAGGGTAATGAGGACAACGAGAGGAGCAAGCCAACGGTGGAGCCGAACGGAATGAGTCATGCAGCGCCTTCCTTTCTACAGGGGAGGGTACAAGCCAAATATAAAAGAGGAGGCCCGGAGCGTTTGAAGGGCAGGGCTGGACGCTTCGGGGATGTCACCAGCATACCACAATCACCGCCAGAAGCAAGCCGCCAGCAACCAGCATCACCAGAGTAGCAGCCAATCGTTAAGCGCGCTTTAAGATTGGTTTAAGGCTTGCCTATGGCTGCTGTGGAGCGTGGTGTCAATGGCATGCGCTGTAGGTAATTGAGTTGGTACATGACATATATCTACCGCTACACTGGCCTTTTTTGCTCGCCAGTACTGGCCGTTACTGGCCTCTACTGGCTTCGACCCTGTTTGACCCTCACACCACTCTCGCTTTCTCCCCCTGTCTCCCCTGTTTGTTATGGCTCCGCGCTGCTGTGAAGAACTTACTGTTACCCACTTTGAGGTAGGCAGGCTCTGGACCCTCAAGAACCAGCAAGTTCCGCACATGTCATCCTGAGCGAAGCGAAGGATCCCCCCAGGATCTAGCAGTCATCTGCCTGTCACCGCTGCTCAACCACCTCGTTTTCTATCTCGAAGCTTGGTCTACGCTAAAGTGGGTAACCGCAAGCCGTGAAGAACGCTTGCTTAGGCTTGGCGCGGCTGGTATAATTGCTTCGCCTTTGTACTGATAGTGATAGACCTGGGAAGAGCGAGATGGAGATTAACGTTACGATATTCGACCAGCCGCCGGTGCTCCCCAGCACCGAGGCGCGCGGCCCCAAGCCCGCGTGGCTGAAGGTTCGCGCCCCCGGTGGCGACCGCTACCGCGAGGTCTCCCGCCTCATTGAAGAGCACCAACTGCACACCGTCTGCGCGGAGGCGCGCTGCCCCAACATCGGCGAGTGCTGGCAGAACGGCACCGCGACCTTCATGCTGCTGGGCGACACCTGCACGCGCGCCTGCCGCTTCTGCGCCGTGACGAAGGGCCGCCCCACCGCCGGGGTGGACTGGGACGAGCCGGAACGGTGCGCCCGCGCCATCCAGACGCTGAACCTCCGCCACGCCGTTGTGACCTCGGTCAACCGTGACGACCAGCCGGACGGGGGAGCCATCATCTTCGCGCTGATGATTCGCCGCGTGCGCGAGCTTGCCCCCACCACCGCCGTCGAGGTGCTGGTGCCCGATTTCATGGGCAACATGGCCGCCGTCCGTACCGTCGCGGAGGCGGGGCCTGACATCTTCAACCACAACACGGAGACGGTGCCGCGCCTCTACCCCCGCGTTCGCCCCAAGGCGAAGTTCCCTCAATCGCTCGAAGTGCTGCGGCGAGCCAAAGCTATGGGGCCGGAGAGGATGCTGACCAAGAGCGGCATCATGCTCGGCCTGGGCGAGACGGTGGAGGAGGTCTTCGAGGTGATGGCGGCGCTGCGCTCGGCGCAGTGCGACATCATGACCATCGGGCAGTACCTCCGCCCTAGCGCGTGGCACCTGCCAGTGCAACGGTACGTTCGCCCTGAAGAGTTCGCGGAGTTCCGGCGCGTGGGGTTGGAGATGGGCTTCAGGCACGTCGAGTCCGGCCCACTGGTGCGCTCCTCCTACCACGCGCACGAGCAGACCAACGAGGCCAAAGGGATAGAACGGCTCTCCAACGTCACCTTCGCGGCCTGAGCGGGCAGATGGTGAGGGAATGACTTTTGCTCTCCCTTCCCACTCAATGAATACTCCCCTTCTGCCGCCTGCAATGGCGCGACGGCCCGGCAGTTGACGCCCCATCCTAATAATGTTGACAGATTCACCGACCCGCGAACCGTCCTCGCGGAGCCAACCGCTATCTGTCATCCGCTGTAACAGGAGACACTATGGCAGACACAGAAACGAAAGAGCAGACCACCGCCCTCTCCCAGGATGCGCTGCTCGATTGGTACCGCACGATGGTGCTGATTCGCACCTTTGAGGACAATGCGGAGCGCGGCTATCAGGAAGGCAAAATCGCGGGCTACCACCACGTCTACACGGGGCAGGAGGCTGTCGCGGTGGGCGTCTTCGCGCATCTGACGGCGGAAGACCACATCGTCACGCACTACCGCGATCACGGGCACGCGCTGGCGCGCGGTATCGAGCCGACGCGCGCGATGGCCGAACTGTACGGCAAAGCGACGGGCACCTCGAAGGGCAAGGGCGGCTCGATGCACCTCGCGCAGCGCGACCTCAACTTCTGGGGCGGCTACGCCATCGTGGGCGCGCACCTGTCGCTGGCGACGGGTATCGCCCTGGCGGAGCAGTACCGGGGCACGGACTCGCTGGTGGTCTGCATCTTCGGCGATGGCTCGACCAACAACGGCTACTTCCACGAGTCGCTGAATCTAGCGGCGGTGTGGAAGCTGCCCATCATCTTCCTCGTGGAGAATAACCTGTACGGCATGTGGACGCCGTTCGACGAGGTGAGCGCCGAAACCGAAATCTGCAAGCGCGCTGTCGCCTATGGAATGCCCTCCAAGCGCATTGACGGCCTTGACGTAATGAATACTTACGAGCAGGTCGCTGAGGTCTTCGACCATGTGCGCTCCGGCAACGGTCCCTATCTGGTCGAGGCGCTGACCTATCGCTTCAGGGGCCACGGCGCGGGCGACATCGAGAAGTACCGGACGAAGGAGGAGGTCGCGGAGTACCGCGAGCGGGACTCCATCTCGAAGCTGGCTGCCCATCTGACCGGGGGCTACAACGTCTCGGAAGAGCAGCTAGAGCAGATTCGCGCCGAGGTCGAGGCGACGGTTGCCGAGGCGGTGCGCTTCGCGGACGAAAGCCCGGAGCCGGAACTGGACCAACTGTGGCAGGACATCTACACCAAGCCTTTCCCTGAGTCCAGCAGCCCCAGCAGGGGACTGAGTTAGGACGGAGGATGGAGAACGGAAGACGGAAGACGAAGGGCAAAGGCGAACGATTAGCTGAGAGGGTGGGGGTATGGCGACCAAAAAGATGAGGATGGTGGATGCCATCAATCAGGCGATGATAGATGAGATGCGCGCCGACGAGTCAGTCTTCCTCATGGGGGAAGAGGTCTCCGGCGGCTCCGGCGGCACCTACGGGGCCTCCAGAGGGATGCTCGAAGAGTTCGGGGAGAGGCGGGTCCGCAACACCCCTATCTCCGAGATGGTGATTGGCGGCGCGGCGGTGGGCGCGGCGATGAACGGCCTGAAGCCTATCGCCGAGTTTATGACGGTGAACTTCGCGCTGCTGGCGCTGGACGCCATCGTGAACCACGCGGCCAAGATTCACTCGATGTTCGGCGGGCAGTTCACCGTTCCGGCAACGTTCCGCATGGCGGCGACATGGGGGCAGAACTCGGCCACCCACTCGCAGAGCTTCGAGTCCTACTTCGCCTACGTGCCGGGCCTGAAAGTCGTCTACCCCGGCAGGCCGCTCGACGCCTACGGGATGTTGCGCGCGGCGATTCAGGACCCCGACCCGGTTATCTTCTACGAGTCCATCAACCTCTACTACCGACGCGAGTACGCCCAGGACTTCCCGGAGGGGCTGGACTACGTTGACCTGAGCCGGAACGTGGTGGCCCGGCCTGGCGACGACGTGACGCTCGTTACCTACGGGCGCATGTTGCCCGTCTCGCTCCAGGCTGCCGAGGAGTTGGACAAAGAGGGCATCTCCGTCGAGGTGGTGGACATGCGCGTGCTGCGCCCGCTCGACCTGGAGCCTGCGGTCAACTCCTTCAAGAAGACCTACCGCGCGGTCGTCGCCACCGATGACTGGCGTACGGCGGGCATGGGTGCCGAGCTTTCCGCCTCACTCTACGAACTCGCCTTCGACTACCTGGACGCGCCCATCAAGCGGGTCGCGGCGCAGGAGGTCCCGAACCCGTATAACCGGAACCTGGAACTCGCCGCCATGCCCGACAAGGAAGATGTGAAGAAGGCAATCCTCGAAGTTTTGGAGTAAAGCGGCGATGCGTTCCCTTATCGTCCACCGTCTACCGTCTCAAAGGAGGGTTCGTGGCAACTGAGGTCAAGATGCCCAAGCTGGGCATTGATATGATAGAAGGGTCCATCGCTCGCTGGCTCAAGAACGAGGGTGATTCGGTCAAGAAAGAGGAGCCGATTGCCGAGGTGGAGACGGACAAGTCCACCGTCGAGATGACTGCCCCGGCGGATGGCGTGCTGGTGCGAATCGCGGTGCAGCCGGAAGAGCTTGTGCCCGTCGGGGCCGTGCTGGCCTACATCGGGGAACAGGGCGAGTCCCTGCCGGATGTGGAGGAGCAGGCCCCCCCGGCGGCTTCGGCCAATGGCGAGCGAGAGGCCGAACCTGCTACGGGCGAGGCGGGCGAGACGCTGACGACCGAAGATTCGCAGCAGGCCGCCGAGGGCGGCAACGCGAAGCCATCCGCCGCGCAGAAGGTGGAGGCCGCGCCGACGCCGCAGGCCGCTCCTTCAGGAACAGAGACCGGAGCCGCACCTGCCGCCGCGACGCCCGCATCCGGCGAGGTGAGGGCCAGCCCGGTTGCTCGGAGGTTGGCGCAGGAGCGAGGGTTTAATCTGACCGACATCAAGGGCACTGGCCCCGGTGGCCGCATCGTCGCGCGCGACGTGGAGGGCTTCCAGACCAGTGCCCCGGCTGCCGCGCCCGCCCAAGCCCCGGCCCAGCCCGCCGCCCCCGAAGCGGCCCCGGCCCGCGCTGCCACGCCCACGCCCGCGGCTTCCACCGCACCACAGGTGTCGGGCATCGGCGCGGCGGAGGAGATTCCGCTTTCCCGGATGCGCCGCCGCATCTCCGAGGTCATGACCGCCTCGAAAGGCCCCGTGCCCCACTTCTACGTCACGATGGAAGTGGACATGGAGGCGGCGATGGAGCTGCGCCAGCAGATGAACAAGACCTTGCAGGAAGAGGGAGTGAAAATCTCCGTCAACGACCTCGTGGTGAAGGCGGCGGCGCTGGCGCTCAAGAAGTTCCCGAACATCAACTCCAGTTTCGCGGGGGATAAGATTGTCCGACACGGCGACATCAACGTGGGCATCGCTGTGAGCACGGAGAACGGACTGCTCACCATCGTCACGCGCAACACTGACAGGATGGCGCTCAGTGAACTCTCACAGGTGACGCGGGAACGCGCCGACCGCGCCCGCGCGGGCAAGCTTCACCCCGACGATTTCGGCGGCAGCACCTTCACCGTCTCGAACCTGGGGATGTACGGTGTCGAATCGTTCGTGGCGGTCATCACGCCGCCCGAAGCAGCCATTCTCGCCATTGGCGGCATCAAGCAGGAGCCGGTGGTGAAAGAGGGGCAGGTGGTCATTGGGCAACGGATGCACGCGACCATCTCCGCCGACCACCGCGTCACGGATGGCGTGGAGGCCGCCGAGTACATGGTCGAGTTCAAGCGCCTCCTCGAGAACCCGATGCGCCTGATGCTCTGACCAACTAACCGACCAAGCATGAAATGTCGAAGCGGCGCGTCTCAATTAGGACGCGCCGCTTTCGTAAGGGGCACTCCTATGACTGCAAAGTCGCACGCGCCGCCCTCGTGGAGAGCGATGAATCTGGATAGCTCTCCCGAAGTGGAGGCGATTCAGTTTCGCTTCTACCGTGAGGCCCCCGCGTGGCGGAAACTCCAGATGGTGGCCGAGCTAAACCGCGCGGCGCAAGAGTTGGCTCTGAGCGGCATTCGCCAGCGTTACCCGGAGGCCACGCCGGAGGAGCATCGCCGCTACCTAGCGGATTTGCTGCTTGGCCCCGAGCTGGCAGCAAAGGTGTACGGTCCCCTGCCAATTCCTACGGTTCGAGAGCCGGATGACCAACCTTAACCCTATCGCCGCTGCCCTTCTGGTTACAGACACGCTGGATGGCCTGGGCGTGCCGTACATGCTGGGCGGCTCGATGGCGAGCGCGGTTCATGGGGTCGTCCGCACAACCTTGGACGCGGATATTATTGCTGACCTTCATCCTGAGCACGCGGCTCCTTTTGTTCAGGCACTTGAGGATGAGTTTTATGTGGATGAAGGCTCGATTCATGCCGCTATCCAGTGGAGAATGAGTTTCAATCTCCTGCATCAGGCGACGATGTTCAAGGTGGATGTGTTTCTTCCCAAACGGAGACCATTCGACGAGGAGCAATTTGGCCGTCGCATTCGCGCTCAGATTTTGCCGGAGCCGGAGCACGCCGTATGGATTACGAGCGCGGAAGATATCATACTCGCCAAGTTGGAATGGTACCGGATGGGCAACGAGGTATCGGAGCGGCAGTGGCGCGATGTGCTTGGCGTCATCAAGACCCAGGCTGACCGCCTGGACCTCACCTATCTCCGTCAATGGTCAACAGCCCTTCAAGTTGAGGATCTGCTGGAACGGGCGCTGAAAGAAGGGTAGAAGTGAAAGGGCAATGCACACGAAGCGGCGCGTCCCAATCAGGACGCGCCGTTTTGATTTAGATAAGATGCTAAAGTCTGATGCCGCTTACGGGTTAATCGGCTCCTTTGCGGCGACACCCTGTTTGGGGTGACGGTCGCGGCTGCCCTCGAACTGGCGGCGCTGGCGCTCTTCGTACTGAACGCGGTCCACCTGCTTGGTCGTCCAGGCGATGTCCCAGACCTCGTGGCGCTTGCCGCGCACGTAATAGTCGTAGGTGCCAAGCACCCGCGACCACGCTTCCAGGACCGC
This sequence comes from Ardenticatenaceae bacterium, assembly GCA_036386615.1. GTDB lineage: Bacteria > Chloroflexota > Anaerolineae > Ardenticatenales > Ardenticatenaceae > DASVVH01. The sequence continues at coordinate 162 of DASVVH010000112.1, read as the reverse complement.
CAGCAGTCCCAGTATCCCGATGAGCTTCAGCGCGCCCCACGCCTGCGAGACGGCCACGCGCACGACGAGGGAGGAGTTCAGGCTGGAGACGGCGTAGTCGTACTTGCGCTTCAGGTGCAGGTGGCCCGCGTGGTTGCGGCGGCGCTGCTTGATGAAGTCTCC
>DASVVH010000111.1:0-6107 GCA_036386615.1 Ardenticatenaceae bacterium | reverse complement strand
CGGAGGTCTCCATTAAGGGGGATAATAAGTGTACAACGGGATATTGGAAAATGAAAGAGGGGCGAAGGGCCAATTTCGCCCCTCGTCCCTCTTTCGGCTTCGCTTACCGCTTCAGGCGTGGGTCCAGCGCATCGCGCAGCGCGTCACCCACGTAGTTGAACGACAGGGAAAGGAGGAAAATACATATCCCCGGATAAAACGCGAGCCAGGGATTGAGGAAGATTCGCTGCTGCACCTCCTGAAGCATGTTGCCCCAGGTCGGAATCGGTGGCTGGATGCCGAACCCCAGGAAGGAGAGCGCCGCCTCCAGAACGATGACACCTCCCAGACCCAGCGTCGCGTTTACGATGACGGGTGACAGCGCGTTCGGAATCATGTGGCGGCGGATAATGTCCCAGTTGCCCATGCCCAAGGAACGACTCGCATGAGTGAATTCCTGCTCCCGCAGGCTGAGTACCATCCCGCGCACCAGCAGCGTCGCGGTGGTCCAGCCGAGCAGGGAGAGGATGACGATGATGATGATGGCGCTCGACCAGTGGCGCTCCAACCCCGGCACCTCAATACCCCGCAGAATAGCAGAGAAGAAGAGCAGCAGGGGAAGCTGCGGCAGGGTCAGAATCACCTCGACAAAGCGCTGGATGGCATTGTCCACGATTCCGCCGTAGTAGCCCGAAATCGCTCCCACAATCGTTCCGAACACCTCGGTGAAGAGGTTCACCGTAATCGTCACGAAGAGCGAGATGCGCGCGGCAAAGATGAGGCGGCTGAACACGTCGCGTCCCAACTGGTCAGTGCCCATCGGCAGATTAGGTGACGGGTTCGCCCACTGCGGCGCGAGATTCTGCGCCAGTGGGTTGTTGGGCATGATGACATCCGCGAAGACGGCAATCAGGATGAATATGAAGATGATGAATAGCCCCACCAGCGCCAGCTTGTGGCGCACGAAGCGGCGCGCCACGATTTTATAGGGACTCTCGATTTCCTCTGACTGCATCGGCTCCAGGGGTAACTCGGCTACGGCCATGATTCTCTTCCTCCGTTTTCTCAGGTTAGCTGAAGCGAATGCGCGGGTCAACAATGGTGTAGAGGATGTCTCTGAGCAGAGTCGCCAGCACCGTCAGCACCGCCGTGATGAAGAGGAACGCCATCTGCACCGGGTAGTCCAGAGACCCCAGCGCGCGAATGTAGAGTTGCCCCATGCCAATCCAGTTGAAGACCGTCTCCGTAATGATGGCCCCACTGAAGATGCCCGGAATCTGGAACACCACAATCGTGATGAGCGGAATCAGCGCGTTTCGCAGCGCGTGCTTGTAGATAACCACCCGCTCCGTCAGCCCCTTGGAGCGTGCCGTGCGGACGTAATCCTGCCGCAGCACCTCCAGCATCTGCGTCCGCATGAAGCGGCTCCACTGCGCCATGTACAGCAGGCTCAACACCAGAGCGGGCATAATCAGGTGAATCGCGATGTCGCCCCACGAGCCGGGTGAGACGTTCAGCGCCCCTTGCAGGCTGCCCGGCATCGGCGTCCGCACCAGCGAGACGTTGCCCGTCGGCAGGTACGGCAGCCCTGTCTGCTTGTACCACAGCGACTGGTTCCCGCCGAAGAGAATAATCATCATGATGCCGAACCAGAAGACCGGCATCGCCGTCCCGAAGAAGGCGAAGGTCGTCAGCGCGTAATCGGCCCGGCTGTACTGCCGCACTGCCGAGTAGATGCCGATGGGAATCGCCACGAAGAGCGACAATATCGTTGCCGTCACCGTCAGCAGCAAAGTGTTGCGGAAGCGACTCCCCAGCACTTGTGCAACCGACTGCCCACGCGCTACCGTCCAACTCTCACCAAAGTCGGCCCGCAAAACGCCCCTGCTACAGAAGCTCTCATTGCTCTGGCAGGTCAACCGTTGCAGGTGACCGAGACCCACGTTGTCCAGCCAGTCCTCCCCTGAGAGCCACGCGACATAGCCCCAGGCCGGGCCGCGATGCAGCCCCATGTACTCGGCGATACGCTGGATCTGATCTTCGCTTAACCGCGCGCGGCGGTCGCCCGTCTGGTTCAGGCCATCGAGCGGGCCACCGGGGGCCATATAGAGGAACAGGTAGATGAGCAGTGAGGAAAGAATCAACACCCCCGTCATCTGAACCACGCGACGCATGAGATACCCTGCCATTGAATCCTCCTTCTGGAAGTTGTACTGGCTCTCACTTTCGTGAGCCAGTGCCCGACGGGCGGGCCTTTACAATGTCTGCGTTATAGGGAAGCTACCTGCCAGAGCTGAAAAAGGTTCGATTCGCCTGAAACTCGCATTCCCGCTAGCCGAAGCGGATGCGTGGGTCAACGATGGTGAGCGGACTATCGGGAGTCAAGTAGCGGAGGAAGCAGACGACTATCGGAGAGAATATCAGTCACCCCTGTCGTCTGAAGCATGCGGCGTGTGAGATGGACGGACATTGCGTTCTCCTCCTCCTTTGGCTGGCATTGAGCAAGGCGTGAGGGTACACGGCGCAAGGCTGCGAGGGTACGGGGCAGAAGATGTGCTAAACGAAGATGGTAAGCTGTGCCAGGAACTCGAAAACAGATTCACCGGGGATATGCACCCGCGATCTGGAGGACTCACCTTATATTATGTAAAACAACTTGCCTTTTATAGCCGAAGCAAAATCCAGACCAAAGAAGCTTCGCCCGACGGTCTTCATACCCGAACTACACAACAACTCTCCTGAGACTACCCTTATGGTGCGTCGGCTGGTTCTTAGGAGTAGGGTGGTGGTGCGTACTGCACCACCACCCTATCTTGGAATTCAGCGGTTGCTAGAAGCTAGCGCTGGCTAAACTCATCTTACTCGGTTGGCGTGGTGACGTTGAAGTTCTCAACGTTCCACATCTCGGAGTTGATGGTCGGGTCCATGATGACGCCTTCCACGCCTGGGCGCACAACGGAAATCTTGGCGCGGGCGAAGAGCGGCAGCGATGGGAGCTGATCGGTGAAGATACCGAGCGCCGTCGCGTGCTGCGCGGCCTTCTCCTCATCGGTCGTCGCCTGGAGCGCCCCGGTGCAGGCAGCATCGAACTCAGGATTGCTCCAACCCGTATTGTTGGACGCGCCCCAACCGTTCTCCTCGTTCGGGATCTGGGAGGTGATGTAGAGGTTGCAGGGAGGCTCGACACCCGTCAACCACGCGAACTCACCCAGGTCGTACTTGCGGCCAAAGACCGGGCCTTCGGGACCATCCGAGAAGAACTCGGAACCCACCAGCTCGATTTCCGTCTGGATGCCACAGTTCTCCAGCAATTGCGCCTGGACAATCTGCGTCACGGCCTGCCGCAGCGGGTTGGTGCGGGTGCTGTGGATGAAGCTCAGGGTCTGGCCTTCCTTATCAAGGATGCCGTCGCCGTCGGTATCTTCCCAGCCGAGGCCCGCCAACAGCGCGCGGCCAGCTTCAGGATCGAACTCGTAGACGGTGATAGCGTCATCACCAGGATACAGCGGGTGATCGATTGGCACGTAAGAGTGCTGCACGAAACCACCGCCGTTGGTCGCCTGGTCCACAATCGCCTGGCGATCCATACAGTGAGCGATGGCGCGGCGGAAATCAACGTTCTGGAAGAGCAGCCCACCCGCGTTGTCGGTCAGCGTGGCGGAAGCCCCCGTGTAGCCCTCGACGGGCATCATGTTGAAGTCCACGTGCTCGTAGGTCGTACCGATGGCCTCGACCACTTCCATCAGCCCCTGCTCCTCGAAGCCGCGAACGAGCGGCAGCGAGCCTTCAAAGGCCGCGTCCTGCGTACCCATGTCACATTCGCCGGAGGCCAACTGGGCAATCAACTGGTTCGTGTCCGGCACGAAGCGGTAGATGAGCTGCGCCAGCGGCGGTTCGCCACGGAAGTAGTTCGGGTTCGGAGAAAGCGTGATGCTCTCGCCAGCCACCCACTCATCAACCGCGTACGGGCCGTACGACAGCGGATCGCGGTTGGCGGCCTCATCCTCGGTGATGGTCAGCCAGTCCTGCCCCTCGTATACGTGGCGGGGATAGGGCTGGAAGACGTTGAGGAAGAAGGTGCTGTCAACGTAGCCGGGCATACCCGTCCAGCGGATGGTGCGCTCGTCTACAGCCTCGTAGGCAGCCGTGCGGTCAGCAATGTACTTCTGCTGGCCGGGGAAGTTAGCATCGGTTGCCAGCTCCCAACCAAAGACGGAGTCGTCCGCCGTCACAGGCTCGCCATCTTCCCAGGCAAGACCCTCGACCAGAACGAAGTCGGCGGTCTGCTGGGCAGCGGTCAACTCACTACCATCCCAACCCTCGACCACAACCGGGTCACCTTCGACCTGATTGAGCGTGAAGCTCTCGGTCATGCCCGCCGTCAGCGTCAGAACGCTGTCGGTCGCCGCGTCGTAGATGCGGTCGCCTTCAGCAAGCGTGACCGATTCCAGCGTGGCATCGCCATCGTCGTAAGCGGGCAGCTTCTCGACGAGGTTGGCCTGGTAGCCATACTCAGGCGTGTCAATGACAGTTTCCTGAACGGCTTCCAGCACGGCGCTCGTCACAAGCGCGCTTTCCGACCACAGCAGGGTGTTGGGCTCCTGCGCCATACAGATGACCATCGTGGCCGGTTCCACAACAACTTCCGGCGGCGTGGCCGTCACGATAATCTCTTCGGTGATGGTCTCCGTAATGACCTGAGACTCACCCTCGACAATCTCCGTCACCACCACTTCGCGGGTGACTTCGATGGTCTGCGGTTCCTGCTCTTCTTGCTCAGTAGCAGGCTGTGCGCCCTGATTACACGCAGCCACCAACATGGTGAGGCTGCCGAGCAGCAGGACAAATAACAACAATCGTCTCATGTTCTCCTCCTAAAAGCGTTTGAGACAGTTTGATAGAACGTGAGCGCTTCCTCCCAGATAACTGTTGCCAGCTACCTCGTCCCTGTATCCCTTCTCATTCCTTCCCACACTGAGCCCATTAGTGGAGGCAAGGAGCGAAAAGAGACTGGGAGTGTTCGCTCTACCGGACGCGATCCGGCGGACAATATACTATCACAGCCTGAAATCGTCCGCAACTACCGCTATCCACCCTATATACCCCGTTATGGTTCGACTGGTTCGATGAAAAAGCCAGCCCCAATAGGACTATGGTACCATTAGCTTAAGCAACAGTAGCAGCTTTCGTGCTCTTTTATCCTATGAACTTCAACCCGCCAACCCCTCTCGTCAAATTCCGCACTGCACGCAACACGCCTGTTGCCCCCGATTTTCCCTTATTCCGACACTCGTGCCGTCCACCGTCCTTCATCAACGGCCCGTGCCGTGCTCCCCGCGCGGGTTCAGCGCGTCGTTCAGCCCCTGGCCCACCAGCGACACGCCAAGGATGGTGAGCAGGATGGCGACGCCCGGGATGGCCGACACGTACCACTCCGTCCGCAGCACATTCCGCCCGAGGCCGATCAGGTTGCCCCAGGAGGGCACGTTGGGGTCCGAGAGCTGGAGGAAGGCTAGTGCACTCTCCAGCAGGATAGACACCGCCATCACCACGCTGGCGTAAACGAGGACCGGCGGCAGCGCGTTCGGCAGCACCTCCCGCAGGATCAGTTGCGCGTCGCCGAGCCCTTGCAGGCGCGCCGCCTGGACGAACTCTCGCGTGCGCAGCGTCAGGAACTCGGCCCGCGTCAGCCGCGCCACCGGCGGCCAGGAGACGAGGCCGATGCCGACCGTGATGGTGCGCAGGTCGGAGCCGAACACCGCCACCAGCAACAGGAGCAGCAGGAAGTTCGGCAGCGTCTGGAACGCCTCCGTCACCCGCATCAGCGCGGTGTCGGCGGGGCCGCCGTAGAAGCCGGCCAGCGCGCCCACCGCGATGCCGATGGCCACCGCGATCAGCGTCGCCGCGAAGCCGATCAGCAGCGACAGGCGGGCGCCGTGGAAAATCTGCGCCGCGATGTCGCGCCCGGACGGATCGGTGCCGAGCGGGAAGCGCGGGTTGTCGCCCGGCCATTGCAGCGGCCGCCCGGCGAGGCCGAGCGGGTCGTCGGGGTAGAGGAACGGCGCCGCGAAACCCATCGCCACGACCGCCAGGACCAGTAGCGCGCCGAGCAGGGCGGCCGGGCTGCG
>DASVVH010000110.1:0-5288 GCA_036386615.1 Ardenticatenaceae bacterium | reverse complement strand
TCCGGGGGGCAGAGCAACCTGAAGTGGCTGCGGGAGCAGTTCGGGGAAGAGGGTTTCCGCTTCGTGCAGGGCGACCTCGCCGATTTCGCGGCGCTGCAACGCGCCGTCGAGGGGGCGGAGCGTGTCTATCACCTCGCGGGGCAGGTGGCGGTGACGACTTCGGTTCGGGACCCGCGCGCCGATTTTCAGGATAACGCGCTGGGCACCTTTAACGCGCTGGAAGCGGCGCGGTCGGTGGGGAACAATCCTATCTTCATCTACTCCAGCACGAACAAAGTGTATGGCGGTATGGAGCAGATTGAGATTGTCGAGACGGATACCCGCTACGCTTACCGGGACCTGCCGCGCGGCATCCCGGAGACGATGAACCTGGATTTCCACTCGCCCTATGGCTGCTCGAAGGGCGCGGGCGACCAGTACACGCGCGACTACTACCGCATCTACGGGCTGCGAACGGTGGTGATGCGGCAATCGGCCATCTACGGCTATCGTCAGTTCGGTATCGAGGATCAGGGGTGGGCGGCGTGGTTCATCATCGCGGCGCTAAAGGGTCGCCCCATCACGATTTATGGGGATGGCAAGCAGGTGCGGGATGTGCTCTTCGTGGAGGATTTGCTGGACGCCTACGATGCGGCGGTGCAGAATATTGACGGCGCGGCAGGTCAGATTTTCAACGTCGGCGGCGGGCCGGAGCACAATATCGCCATCTGGACGGAGTTCGGCCCGCTTCTGGAGGAGTTGATGGAACGCCCCATCCCCGTGACTTTCGGCGAGTGGCGGCCCGGCGACCAGCCCATTTACATCTCGAACATAGACAAGATTCAGCGCGAGTTGGGGTGGTCGCCTCGGGTGGGAGTGCGCGAGGGCGTGACACGGCTGTACGAGTGGACGCGGGACAACCAGCATCTGTTCGCGCACTTGTGAGTAGAATTCAAAATTCAAAATTAAAAATGCAAAATGAACGGCAAACGGATGAACGGCATAACGCAAGGGCGCAAGGACGCGAGGACGCAAGGGGATTTATTTGGTATTTCGTTATCACGCATATTGCAGTTCGTACGTGTTGTTCCTTCGTCCTTCGTCTAAAGAAGCATGAAAATACTCATCGCGATGACTTACTTCCGCCCTTATGTGAGCGGACCGATTATCTACGTCGAGAACCTGGCGCGCGAGTTGGTGCAGCGGGGCCACGAGGTGACGGTTCTTACCTCGCAGTATGACCCCGGCCTTGCGCGGGAGGAGACGCTACAGAGCGGCACGCAGGTGGTGCGCGTGCCGGTGCTCTTTCGCATCTCCAAGGGCGTCATCATGCCGACCTTCGCGGCGACTGCCACGCGGCTGATTCAGGAGCATGACGTGGTTGCCATTCAGGTTCCGCAGGCGGAGACTCCCATCCTGGCCGCGCTGGCCTCGCAGTTGGGCATCCCCGCGACGATGACTTACCACTGTGACGTGCAGTTGCCCAAAGGATTGTTCAATCGCGTGGTGGACCGGGTGGTGCTGGCGGGGAACTACGCCTCGGCGCGGCTGGTGAACAACATCATTGCCTACACCAGCGATTACGCGCAGCACAGCCCCCTGATGAGCCGCTTTCTGGAGAAGGTGGTGGTGATTCCGCCGCCTGTGGACATGCCGCCGCCGCGTCCTGCCATGCTGGAGTCGTTTCGGACGCGGTACGGGTTGGAGGGGAAGCGGGTCATCGGCATCTGTGGCCGCTTCGCTACGGAGAAGGGGTTCGAGCATCTGATTGGTTCTATTCCGCTGCTGCTGGAAGAGTTCCCGAATCTGGTGGTGCTCCACGCGGGGGAGTTCGAGAACGTCATTGGCGAGCAGGAGTACCGCGACCGCCTGCGCCCGATGCTTGAGCGGTACAGGGAGCAGTGGGTTCCGCTGGGTGTGCTGGGGGGCGAGGAGTTGGCGGCGTTCTTCGCAGCCTGTGACGTGACGGTGCTGCCGAGCCTGAACCGCACGGAGAGCTTCGGCTTCGTGCAGATTGAATCCATGCTGAACGGGACGCCTGTGGTTGCCTCGAACCTGCCGGGTGTGCGCGTGCCCGTCCAGACGATGGGCATGGGCCTCATCGCGCCCATTGGCGACACAAAGGCGCTGGCTTCGGCGCTCGCTGAGGTGCTGCGCCGCCCCAGCGAGTTCCAGGCCCCACGCGAGGAGGTAGAGGCCGAGTTCTCCGCCTATCGCACGGCCAACGATTACGAGCGGCTGTACCGCCGCCTGCTGGACGAGGCGAAAACGCGGACGAGAAGGAAAAGCCCGCTCAGGTGGATGGTACACGGCGGAGCGCTGCTGCTGACGCTATTCGCCTTCGTCGTGACGCTCTTCTTGCCGAAGATGAGGGATTGAGGCGGTGAGCAGGCTGGACTCATCGGCTCCTGCGATTTGGGTCTCGCGTGTCGTCCTTGTCTTGCTGGCAATTGGCCTCACCAATCTCTCACCACGGTACGTCCGAACAGCGGACTGCTCACCTTACGGAGAGTGCGCCCGCAGGCGGGCTTCCCCTTACCGTTTCTTCAAGATGGCCCTAATGGCGGCTCTCCCATGAGTGGGTGGGGAAGACTGGATGCTGGGGATTGGCCGAACCCGTTTGCCTTTGCCTTGAACGTGCTGTTTTACAGCGTGCTCCTCAGGCTGTTGTGGCGAATGCTGCGGCTCACGCAGAGTGCCGAGAAGAGTCGCGCGCTGCGGGCGATGGTGCCGATGGTGGTCCTGGTGCTACTGTACCTAATAGAGGGACTCCTGAGCTACCGTCCTGTCACCGATTTGGAGCGCAGCACCCTGGAGCGAAGCCAGCGAGCCTCGTTAACTGAGGAGTTATTGACCCTGCATCCGACATGGATTTCACAATGACCGATACACTTGTCTCAACCACCAGTGCCTCTCGCCGGGATTATCTGGACGAGCACATCCGCGATGTGCCCGTCTTCCGCGCGCTGCTGCGCGCTGTCGAGTGCCGCCTCTTCGAGGAGGCGGGGCCGCTGCCGGAACCGATTCTGGACCTGGGCTGCGGCGACGGGCATTTCGCTACGGTCGCCTTCGACAAGCCGCTCTTCGCGGGGATTGACCCGGACGAGGCGATGGTGCGCGAGGCGAAGCAGCGCGGGGCCTACGACCTGCCGCTCGTCGCCAGCGCGACGGAGATGCCTTTCGCGGATGGCTACTTCAACTCGGTGGTCGCGAACTGCGTGGTCGAGCACATCCCCGACATCGAGGGCGTGTTGAGCGAGACGGCGCGCGTGCTGCGGCCCGGCGGGCGCTTCGTCTTCGGCGTGCCGAGTGAGAACTTCGCCGACATGCTGCTCGGCCCGACGCTACTACAAAGAGTTGGTTTGGATGAGACGGCGCGGGACTATGGCGACTGGTTCAACAGCCACTCGCAGCATTTCCACACGGATTCGCCTACCGTCTGGTTCGACCGCCTGACGCGGCACGGCTTCGCTGTCGAGCATCACGAGTATTACATTGCGGAGCGGGCGCACCAGATTTTCGATGTGCTGCACTATGCCAGCGTACCGCGCCTCGTCAGCCGCAAGCTGACGGGCCGCTGGACCGCCTTCCCGAACCCCGTGAGCCAGGCGCTCTATAACGCACTCCTGCGCCCGTACTATAACCAGTCGCCGCCGGAGAAGGGCGCTTACATCTTCTTCCACGCCCGCAAGCAGGGCTGAACGCGGCTGTGGACGACCGACGACCGACGACCGCTAACGGCTAACGGCAAGGGCGAACGGCCACGCGCTCCGGTAACAGGGCGGTGAATAGGAATGGATGAGAGATGAACACATTGACTTTTAATGCGCTCTGGGACGAGGCGATGCAGAAGTTCCGGGATGGCGCGTATACCGAGGTGTACGACCTGCTGACGCGCGAGGGCGAGCGCTTCCCCAATGAGAAGGCGTACATCATCTACCTGCGGGCCTGCGCCGCCGCGCGCCAGGAGGAGAATGACCTGGCGCTGCAACTGTTGGAGGAGGCGCGGCAGGAGAGCTTGTGGCTCTCGCAATGGGTGATGCGGGAGAGTCCCTCCTTCCAGCCATTACAGGGTGTTCCCGCCTTCGAGGAGTTGCGGGAGGCGTTCAGGGTGCTTGAAGAGGAGGCGCAGATCGGGCCGGTGCTCCTGACGGTGGAGCCTGAAGGTGGTTGCTGGGCGGAGCAGCCCTGCCCGCTGCTGGCGGCGATGCACGGGAACGGCGAGAACGGCAGAACGGCCCTTGAAGAGTGGCGCTCGGCGGTGTCGGAGGGGTGGCTGCTGGCGGTCGCGCAGTCGTCGCAGGTGGTGGCACCGAACTCTTACGCCTGGAACGACCGGGAGTTGGGCCTGAGCGAGCTTCAAGAGCACTATGCCAGCCTGCGCGAGCAGCAGGTGATTGACGAGGGGCGCGTGGTGGTAGCGGGCTTCTCGATGGGCGCGGAGACGGCTATTCGGGCGGCGCTGGAACAGACCATCCCCGCGCGCGGGTTCATCGCCATCGGGCCGAGCGGCCCGACGCTGGCCGAGGCGGAGAGGTGGCAGCCGCTCATCGAGCCGGGACGGGAGCGCGGCCTGCGCGGGTACGTGCTGCTGGGCGAGAACGACCTTTCAATCCCGCAGGAGGAGCTACGTGAGCTCGTGGAGCGGTTGAACGCGGGCGGCGTTCCCTGCGAGTTGGAGGTTTATCCGAATCTGGCGCACGAGTTCCCGCCGGACTTCGGGGCGATTCTGTCGCGGGCGCTGGCGTTCGTGGTGGACGCGGAGAGATAGAGCAGGGCTAATCAGGGCGGCATCGCCCTCGTGTTCACCGTGGCGGGAATCATCGGACTGTGCGTGACGCTGTTTGCGATGAGTACCAGACATTATCGCCTGCTGTCGAACGAGTACATGGCGGGTGTGGAAACAATGGACGAAAGAACTCTAGTGTCGCACCTCTCCAGTTCCGCGTCATAATGTAAGAGACCACCATGAAACTGTTCCTCTATTCTTCGTATCTCCTTTCGTCTGAGCACAGTACTGCCCTTGCCAACCTGATTGGCAAAGAATCCAGTGAGATAAGTTTCGCTGCCATCACAAATGCGACTGACGTTTTTGCTGACTCGCAAGAGTGGATTGATGAAAGCATAGATTCACTGAGGTGTCTGGGTTCTCAAGTAGAAGTCGTTGACTTACGAAACTGGCGGGACAACCGAATGGGTCTGCGCGAGAAGCTGACGAGCAAAGATGTTATCTGGCTATGTGGAGGCCACACATACTATTTGCGCTGGATACTTAAGGAAACTGGTGCTGACGAGATGATTAAAGAGCT
>DASVVH010000109.1:0-6047 GCA_036386615.1 Ardenticatenaceae bacterium | reverse complement strand
ATGATAAAATCCTCTTCGGGCATGAGATTCGCTCCTCGGATGGGTGTGGTAACCGAATCCGTAGCGAATCTCGTGCCGCTTTGTTGCTAGCCCTTTTCTTTGCCACCTACTTACCCTGTTGCTTACTAGCACCAATGGTTATGTAGCTATTCCCACGTTGTGCTTGGCTAGAAGGCAAAAAAGGTGGAGCCTGAAAATTCAGGCTCCACCTTTTTTATGTAAACTCGATGACGACGACAACTGCTGGCGATTAGCCAGGCATGTTGAACCAATTCTGCATGGACATCAACACGCCCAGATTCCCCGTCGCCTTGAACTTCCCCGTCATGAACGCCACCGCGCCGTTTTCCTGCCCTGTCGCGATATTCATCCACACATCGGCGGGCGTCGTAACCGTCACATCAGGGTTCTCCGCTACCCCCTCGTTCACCATCACCTGCCCCTCGTATACCGTCAGGTAATACTGGCCGGGGTCATCGCCCGTCACATCGAACTGCACAATCTTGTTCACACCCTCGATTGCATCCTGGTTCGCAAACTGTGGCATCGCCATGAAAAGCTCGCGCGTTGTTGAAGGTCGCTGTGCCATACTCATCCTTTCTTCAGGAGGCGCTTTGCCTCATCGCTCTAACCTGCTAGCAGCGCCAATTATAATCTCCCCAGCCTGCCCCACAAATGTAACCAAACGCTCATTTGGTTACGCTTGATAATATCCTGGCTCTCGTTTACGCCTTCCTTCTCTGTTCATCACCCACCAAGCCCCATCTTGAAGCCTCGAAAGGGCGCGTGAACGGCTCGCCTGTGCCTATTTTTCCTCACCAGTGGCAATAGGCCGCTCAGAATTGGCGCTCCAACCGCTCCACGACGGCACGAAGAGCCGCGCGCCCGACAGCCCCGCCACCTCCAGCGAGAGCAGATTGTGGCACGCCGTCACGCCGGAGCCGCAGTAGACAACGGCCCGCGCAGCGTCTTCTTCACCCAGCACACTCTTCCAGTCCTGCGCCAACTCCTCAGCCGCTCGCATCGTGCCGTCAGCCGTGAGGTTCCGCGCATAAGGGCGGTTGCGCGCGCCCGGAATGTGCCCTGCCGCCGCGTCAATCGGCTCCACCTCCCCGCGATACCGCGCCGCGTCCCGCGAGTCCACCAGCAGCCCGCCCCCCGCCGACAGCACCGCCACCTCCTCAAGCGAGGCCACCATCGCCGGGTCCGGTTCGCCCCTGAAGGTCACGGGCGAAGCCTTCTCCTCGCCGCTTGCGGTCGGATAGCCGCCTGCCACCCATGCCTGCCAGCCGCCGTCCAGCACCGCGACCGCCCCGTGCCCCAGGTAGCGCAGCATCCACCACAGCCGCGCCGCGTAGGCTCCCCCCGCGTCGTCGTAGCAGACCACCTGCACCCCCTCGCCAATCCCCCACCCTCCCAGCGTCGCCCGGAAGGTGTCAAGGTCCGGCAGGGGGTGGCGGCCCGCGTCACCGCCCGGCGGCCCCGCCAGGTTCCGGTTCAAATCGGCGTAGACCGCGCCCTGAACGTGTGCCTCCAGATAGGCCCGCCGCCCGGCCTCGCCGTCGTCCAGCCGGTAGCGGCAGTCCACGACCACCCAGCCCGCGTTCTCCAGGTGGCGGCTCAATACCTCTGCCGCCACAGTCGTCGTATACACCATCTTCCATTCCCTCCCCTTGCGCTTTGTCCCGTGATTGTAGAAGCGGCGACCACAGGCGCAAACCTGCTCAAGCTGCTGGTCTGGTTTATGCTGTCTGACCATCCGCGAGCACTAGCAGCCGCAAACGAAACCCCTGTCACCCTATTCTCGTAACGAGTGTCACAAAGCTGAGAAAAGGCTCTGGTTGGGCAAGAAAGCTGCTATAATATCGTGACGGTGGGAACCACGCGGGGGCCACCAACTTCATAACAACAGGAGGAGACGTAATGCGTAACATCAAACTGATTAGCCTGCTGGTCGTACTGGTAATGTTGCTCGCCGCCTGCGGCGGTAACGATAACGACGCCGGGTCGAGTGGTGAAGATATCGGTGGAAACGGTGGAGACGCCACCGAGGTCGAGGGTGCCGAAGGCGACGATGGTGCCGAAGATGGCGAGGAAGGCGAAGAAGGCGAGGGTGACGAAGGCGCGGGCGCAGCCCAACAGCTTACCTTCGCGGCGGGCAATGAACTCGCCTATAACCCAGAGACCGCTACCGCCACCGTCGGCACGGTGAACATCACGCTCGACAACACGGGCGCGCTGGAGCACAACATCGTCTGGGTGGAGGAGGGCGACCCCGAAAACCCCTTCGTCTACACCGCACCGGGCGAGAGCGCCAGCAACACCCGTGACTTTGACGCGCCGGGCGAGTACCAGTTCTACTGCTCCATTCCCGGCCACCGCGAGGCGGGCATGACTGGCGCGTTGACCATCACCGAATAACCCGTTAGCTCCCACAGAAAAAGCGCCCCGCATCAGCAGGGCGCTTTTATTTAAGTTAGGTTCTCCTAACCTTGTCTACAGCAGTTGCGTGAAGGTTTCCAGACCGGGATAGTAGGCGGAACCGCCCAACTCTTCCTCGATGCGGAGCAACTGGTTGTACTTCGCCACACGGTCGGAGCGCGCGGGCGCGCCCGTCTTGATTTGCCCCGTCCCCAGCGCCACCGCGAGGTCCGAAATCGTCGTATCCTCCGTCTCGCCGGAGCGGTGCGACATGATGGCCGTCCAGCCCGTGCGCTGCGCCATCGTGACGGCAGCAATCGTCTCGGTCAGAGAGCCAATCTGGTTCAGCTTGACGAGGATAGAGTTGGCCGCGTTCCGCTGGATGGCCTCCTCCAGCCGCTGAACGTTCGTCACCAGCAGGTCGTCGCCCACCAACTGAATGCGGTCGCCCATCCGCTCGGTTATCAGTTCCCAGCCTGCCCAGTCATCCTCCGCCAGCCCATCCTCGATGGAGATGATGGGGTATTCGTTCACCCACTGCTCCCACAGGTTCACCATCTCCTCGGTGGAAAGCGAACGCCCCTCTTTGGCGAGGACATACTTGCCATCCTGATACAGTTCAGTCGTGGCGGGGTCCATCGCCAGGTAAATCTCCTCGCCCGCCGTGTAACCCGCGCGCTGGATGGCCTCCATGATGACCTCGAACGCCTCCACGTTCGTCTTGAGCGACGGCGCGAAGCCGCCCTCGTCCCCCACGTTGGTGCCGTAGCCCCGGTCATGCAGCACCTTCTTCAGCGCGTGATAGACCTCCGTCCCCATCTGGAGCGCCTGGGAGAAAGTATCTGCCCCGGCGGGCACCACCATGTACTCCTGGAAGTCTACCGAGTCGGTGGCGTGCTTGCCGCCGTTGAGAATGTTCATCATCGGCACGGGCAGGACGTGCGCCCCCACACCGCCCAGATAGCGGTAGAGCGGCAGGTTGACCGCCTGCGCCGCCGCCTTCGCCACCGCGAGGCTCACCCCCAGAATGGCATTCGCCCCCAGATTGCTCTTGTTCGGCGAACTGTCCAGGTCAATCATCAGGTTGTCAATGGCGTGCTGCTCGGTCGCGTCCCAGCCGATAAGCTCCTCGGCGATGCGCGTGTTCACATTGTTCACCGCCGTCTCCACGCCCTTCCCGCTGTAATAGTCAGAGTTGCCGTCGCGCAACTCGTGAGCCTCGTGCGCGCCCGTAGACGCGCCACTCGGCACGGCGGCGCGGCCCATCGCCCCGCCACTCAGCGTCACCTCCACCTCAACGGTAGGGTTGCCGCGTGAATCGAGTATCTGCCGCGCGAATACGTCCTCGATAAGCGTCTCGTTCATGGGGATGCTCCTTTTCTGTGGCGAATTTCCGTTTTCGTCTATCTGTAGAGTGATGCTTGCGTCAGGCTCTGGCTTCTCTAGTCATCCTTCGTCATTCGTCTACCTCCCGCAGGATAGCGCGGGCAGGCGCGCCGTCGCCGCCAACAATCTTGAGGGACAGGCAGATGAGTTCATAGCCCCGGTTGGGCGGAACGTGGCGCAAATCCAGATTCTCGACGATGACGACGTTGTTGGGCAGCAGAATGTTGTGCGCGGGCGCGTCCTCGTCGTCAGGGCTATCTACCGACATGTAATCTATGCCGACCAGCCGGATACCTCGCTCGACTATCCATTCCGCCCCGGAAGCGGCGAGGTCCACGAAGCGGCTGTCGAATTCGTGGTGAGGGTCGCCCCAGTTCTGCGAGCTATCCGTGCGGAGGAGCAGGCGCGTCGTTCCCGCCGGAACGTTGGCCGCTTGCAGCACCTCCTCCGTCACCTCGGTCACTCCCCGGCAATCCGCGACCCACGCACGCCCGACCAGCACCTCCAACGGCAACTCGTCAACAGTCCTACCGTCCGGCAGGAAGTGGAAGGGTGGGTCAACGTGCGTCCCGGTGTGGCTGCCCATCCGCAACTCGGAGAGGTTGACGGGCGACCCCTCTTCCATTCTGGCGACACGGTTGACCTCGATGGGCGGGTCGCCGGGCCAGAGCGGCAGACGGGGCGAGATGGGCACGGAGATGTCGTAGATAGCCACCCTGTTCTCTCAGAGCAAATTCCGGCCCACTATATCACAGAGAGTGTAACTTGTCACTGAATGAGAATGCGGGGAAACGCGGAACGGCTAAAGCAAATCGGAGAGTGCATTGGGTAGAGTAAAAGGGCTGTTGCGGCGGTTGGGTTAGGTGCCAAAGCAGGGGCGTCAGGCGTGGGTGTACCTTAACAAGTGAGGAGTAGAATCGGGATGATACGTCAGATTCAGGTTTCGCTGAATTCCGTAAATTCCTGTTCGATGGCCGTGCCTGACGCGTCCGAAATTCCAACCTTCCGTCCTTGTTCTCGCGCATGAACAGCCGTCTCCATAAGCAGCAGCGCCTTACCTAGTACCTCGGCTTCGTCGCCGCCCAGACGGTTAACGAGGTCATACAGCGTAACGGCGAAGGCAGGAGAGATCATGAGATGTAGTTCAAGTCGCGCACTGCTACGGAACGCGCCTCTAGTCTGTGAGCGGTTCCGGTTCCCGGTCTCCCAGCGCCCAGGCTCTACAAGCGTGGCGAGGTGCTGCAAGGCTTCAGCACCTCGCTTGTTGTAGTATTGCGCCTCTTCAGACGCATCCATTCCCTCTGTCTCTTCGCCCATCTGCCGACGTACTTCGCGGAGCCAGGGCAGGTGCTCTTCGGGGTCGAAACCCTCATCTTCTTGTGAGTGATTTTCTACTTCGTCTGCCATCATCCCGCCCTTTCTAGTAACGCTCCTGCAAGAACTCGATGGGACTTAATATGCTAATCGCTGCATGGTCGTTGTCCAAGTTCACCTGATTGTACCGCTCTGCTTTACGAAGGATGTCGCGCTCGTCCCAGGAAATCAGCGCGTCGCAGTGCAGCGTGGTTGCCATGGCTACATGCAAAGCATCGTTCTCCTTTGCAGAGGTAACAACACCCGCAGCCAGGTACGCGTCCCGCAGCCTAATATCACTGGGCGACACACTGAATACAGAGGCGTAAGGCAACATATCCGAGAATCGCTGCTGGACGGAGGGTGGAGCAGGTACTACTTCTCCCGCAACAACCTGTGAAAGCACCAACTGGTGCCTGCCTGTGCGAATCTGGTAGAACAAGGCGTTAGCAGCCACTTCTTGTTGCTGGTCAGCATACTGACCAAAGATGGATGTGTCGAGATAGAGTTGCATAGAGCAGACCTTAACTCTTCGTCAGCAGTAATGTACATATTTTCCGCCCCAGCGGCCCGTGTCTACTCTGAACACGCCTCGCTACAACCCGCTTCACCCTGCTCGCCAGCGCACCAATGTCATCAAAATTCGCCCCAAAAATGTGCCTCCCGCACCCAAAACCTTCTATTCCAGCACATATGTCATTATCCCTATGGGCAGCGCGGAACTACCTTCTGGCTGGAACTACCACTCGTCCCCGACACGTCGCTGCTGGTCGTCGGCGGTCTTGCCCAGAGCAGGTCCGCCGCCGTTCGCCGCGACGAGTTCCCGGTAGAGGCGCACCGTACGGCGGGCGATAGCGTCCTGCGTGAAGTGGGCAATGACGCGGCGG
>DASVVH010000108.1:0-6018 GCA_036386615.1 Ardenticatenaceae bacterium | reverse complement strand
ACTGTTTCACGAGGTTAGCACACACTGGTACATCAAGTAAGCTCTAGCTACTTACTTGTCATCCTGAACGAAGTGAATCTGCGAAGCGACCTTAAGGGGATCCACCCAGCAACATGCTTGGCGTAGAGCGTCAGCACGTTTCGCCCTCCCTTCGTGCTTGGGCTAACCTGTATGCCAACCTTGTCTATCCGTACAACTAGACGATAGCCAGAGACGAAATAGAGAGGATGCGAGATGGCCTCAGCGTTCGACAGCGTGGCCCAAACTGAGAACCCGCGCTATCGCAAGATTGCGAACCCGATTATGGAGGCCCGGAACCTCGGACTCCGCTACGGGGATAAAGAGGCGCTTCGGGGCGTGAACTTGGAGATTCCGCAGAACAAGATTACGGCGCTGATTGGCCCGTCGGGGTGTGGCAAGTCCACGCTGCTGCGCTGCTTCAACCGCATGAACGACCTCATTCCCATAGTCCGCATCACGGGGGAGGTGCTGTACCGCGACCTGAACCTCTACGCGCCGGACGTGGACCCGGTGGAGGTGCGGCGGCAGGTTGGCATGGTCTTCCAGAAGCCCAACCCCTTCCCCAAGTCCATCTACGAGAACGTGGCGTGGGGCGCGCGCATCAACGGCTACAAAGGGAACATGGACGACCTCGTGGAGCGGTGCCTGCGGCAGGCGGCGCTGTGGGAGGAAGTGAAAGACCAGTTGAAGAAGAGTGGCCTCGCACTGAGTGGCGGGCAGCAGCAGCGTCTCTGCATCGCGCGGGCGATTGCGACCGAGCCGGAGATGATTCTGATGGACGAGCCAGCTTCCGCCCTCGACCCCATCGCCACCCTCAAAATCGAAGACCTGATGAACGAGTTGAAGGAGCAGTACACCATCCTCATCGTCACTCACAACATGCAGCAGGCGGGCCGCGTGAGCGATTACACGGCGATGATGATGCTGACGGAGGACCGCAACGCGGGCACGGTCATCGAGTTCGACGAGACGCAATCCATCTTCACGAGGCCCGTAGACAGGCGCACGGAAGATTACATCACGGGCCGCTTTGGCTAGCCCCCATGAGTACATCTGTGCCTATCAGCCTCGTTGCTCGTATGCTATGATTAGAACATAGAGGTGGCATAAAATGGGGGTCAGAGGGGACATGAACTCCCCGGAGGGGAGTGGCGAAAGCTGTAGCCGAGGGTGGAGCGGAGCGCAACCCTTGGCGGCACCCCAACCCATTTGTGCCTCTTCTACAATGGATTGGTATAAGAACTCTTAACGAGAACAAGCCGGAACCAGGCTACCCTCTCAAGAGATACGGACGGCAGCGCCACCCCTCTTCACCGCTTACACCCACCGGCGCGGCAAAGGAGCGAACCTATGGCAACCACGCGGGCCAACTTCGACCAACAATTGAACAACCTCGGCCACCGCCTGCTGCGAATGGGCAGCCTGGTAGACGAGGCCGTTGACCATGCAGTGCTCGCGCTCGTGGACCGCGACTCTCCCCTGGCGATGCAGGTGATTCGCGGTGACGCGGATATCAACGCCCTCCGCTACAGCATCGAGGAGCAGAGCTACATGCTCCTGGCGACCCAGCAGCCGCTTGCCAGCGACCTGCGCCGCGTCGCGGCGACCATCTCTATCGCTACGAACATGGAGCGGATGGCCGACCACGCGGCGGGCATTGCCGTCCTCGCGCGGCGGCTGAACAAAGAGCCGGAGTTGAAGCCGCTCGTGGACATCCCGCGCATGGCGGATATTGTCCGCTCCATGCTGCGCCGCTCCCTCGACGCCTACCTGAGCACGGACCCCAACCTCGCCGTGCAGATAGCCGCCGAGGACACGCAGGTCAACCAACTGAACGAGCAGGTTCTGCGCGAGTTGTTGACCTACATGATTGAGGATCCGCGCACCATTCGCCGCGCGACCTACCTGCTGTGGGTGTCGCACAATCTGGAGCGCATCGGCGACCGCGTGAAGAACATCTGCGAACGGGTGGTCTACGTGGCGACGGGCCGTCTGGCCGATTTCGACGTGACGCCCGACAGTGAAGAGGCGCTAGACGAGCACGACGCCTTCATCCGTGCTCCGTTCGACTCGTGAGCCAGCACGCCAGCCCCAGAGGAAGTAGAGCCGATATGCCGCAGACGATACTTCTGGTAGAAGATGACGAGATTCTGCGCGAGGCGCTGGCCTTCAACCTCTCGCGGCAGGGATACGAGGTGCGGGAGGCGAGCGAGGGGCAGCAGGCCATAGACGAGGCGCGGCGCACTCCCCCCGACCTGATTATCCTTGACGTGATGCTGCCGGGGTTGGATGGGCTTTCCGTCTGCCGCATCCTCCGCGCGGAGATGGCGACGCCCATCATCCTGCTGACGGCGCGCACGGGCGACGTGGATAAAATCGTCGGTCTTGAATCGGGGGCCGACGATTACGTGACCAAACCCTTCAACACAGGGGAGCTACTCGCCCGCATCCGCGCCGTCATGCGCCGCACGGGGCAGGCGTCGGCGGGGCTGGTGCTGGAAGGCGGTCCGCTCCGCCTCAACCTGGAACGGCGGCGCGCCTTCCGCGAGGAGCGTGAATTGACCCTCAGCCCCAAAGAGTTCGACCTGCTCGCCGAACTGATGAGGAACCCCGGCATCGCCCTCTCCCGTGACCTCCTGCTCGACCGCGTGTGGGGCTTCGATTACGACGGCGATACCCGCACCGTGGACGTTCACATCCGTTGGCTACGCGAAAAGATTGAATCCGAGCCTTCCGCCCCTCAAATCATCCAGACCGTGCGCGGCATCGGCTACCGCTTTGAAGCATAACAGGGTGCGTGTACAGCTTGACGAGGCTAGCACACAAGGACTACTCCACGCCTACCACCGCGCTACAACCCTGTCATTCCGAACGAACGTGAGGAATCCACCCAGCAACACCCCTATCATAAGGCGCTGGCACGCTTCACCCTCCCTTCATCCCCTGCATGAACCTCTACACCAACCTTCTGTATAGTCTGGGTATCTCCCCCTCCTTATCTCGACAACTTTACTTTATGTCAATCAATGCCAACATCTATCGCCCTTCAATGTTGGCATTTGTTGGCATTGGTTGACATAGTATCAGCAACTGGCTCCCCTCCCCTTGCTTCGCCACCCCCTTACCCTGTATCATTCCCATATCTCACATCCCACATCCCACATCTCACATCCCACATCCCGCATCCCCAACATGGAACCCCTCATCGCAATTATCCTCCTCCTCGTCATTGCCGCGCTGTTGATTCACACCTCGCGCCTGCAAGCCGAGCGCGCGACATGGCAGGGCGAAGTGCGGCGGGTGCTCCGTGCCGCAGAGGGGCAGACCGAGGCGCAGGAGGCCGAACTGGCCTGGCGTCGCGTCCTGAGCGATACCGCGCCACTCTCCATCGTGGTCACGGACGAGCAGAAGCGGCTGCTCTACGCCAACGAGGCGGCACAGCGACTCTTTGG
Organism: Ardenticatenaceae bacterium; assembly: GCA_036386615.1. Classification (GTDB taxonomy): domain Bacteria; phylum Chloroflexota; class Anaerolineae; order Ardenticatenales; family Ardenticatenaceae; genus DASVVH01. Next base: position 2,545 of record DASVVH010000108.1, on the reverse strand, counting down.
CCCCTACGAGGCCGGGGAAGGGGCCATCCAGCGGCTGCGCGACCACAATCTTGAGGCCCTGCTCGACGAGGCACTACAGGAGGGACAGGCGCAGTCACTCGTCGTCCATGTGAAAGAGCAGCAATTTCTCGCCTCCGCCCGCGCCTGGGCCAGCGCCCACAAGGCCGTCGCGGGCACGGCCCTCTTTCTACAGGACATCACGCAGTTGAACCGCCTCGCCCGCGCGCGGCGGGACATGGCCGCCAACCTCTCCCACGAGCTACGCACGCCCCTCTCCAGCGTCAAGCTGATGACCGAGACGCTGCTTGACCTGGGCCGTGAGGAGCCGGAACTGGTCCATCGCCTCGCCACGCGCATCGCCACCGAGAACGATGCGATGATAAGGCTCGTCGAAGACCTCACCGCGCTCAACTGGATTGAGAGTGGCCGCACCCCCCTCCGCCTGGAGCGCGCCAACCTGCGCGAGGTCGTCGAGCGGCGGCTTCAACGCTTCGCCCCGCAGTTGGAACTCAAACAACTCCGGTTCGAGCTAGCGGCTCCCGACGAGGCCATCGTCGCGCTGGACACCGAGCGCTTCGCGCAGGTGCTCACCAACGTCCTCGACAACGCCATCAAGTTCTCCCGCCCCGGCGGCACCATTCACCTCGCCAGCGCCCGCCGCGACAGCGTGACCACCCTCTCCATCCGCGACGAGGGGCCGGGCATCCTCTCCACCGACCTCCCTCGCATCTTCGAGCGCTTCTACAAGGGGGACCGCGTTCGCACCCGCTCCTCCGCCTCCGGCACGGGGCTGGGGCTGGCGATTGCCAAACACCTGGTCGAGGCGCACGGCGGCACCATCCGCGCCGAGAGCCAGTTCGGTCATGGCGCGACCTTCATCATCACCCTCCCCAGCGAGTAGCGGCCCGGCGCGCCCCAACACTAATGACAAACAGCCGGAAATCTCGTGAACTCTATCCTTGCTATCCCCATCCCCATCCTTAAGATAACCGTAGTCCAGTAGTCGAGGAGATAGTGATAGTGATACCCCATAAACAGCTAAACCCACGTTCTCAGTTACCCCTCATCGTCGCGGCTTTGCTTCTTGCCACGCTGCCCGCCACTGCCAGCGCCCACGTCAAGTGGTTCAGTGAGTTCAGCTTCCAGGACCGTCCCCTCACCTTGAGCGAGATTGCCACGCCCCTCTTCTTCGGCCTCGCCCTCCTCAGCATAGCGGTAGTCAGCCTCATGGTCTGGCTGGACCGCAGGCTGGAAGGAACCGCCTGGTACCAACGGCTGAATGCCTGGTTCGCCTCGTACCGCGACCAGAGCCAACTCATCATGCGCGTGGCGATGGGCGCGGTCCTGCTCATCTCGTGGTCCTCGGACGCCATGCTCGCGCCCGAACTGGCCGTGAGAGAAAGCTGGATTGGCTGGTTCCAGTTCCTGCTCGTGCTTCTGCTCCTCTTCCGCCGCACAACGCCCATTGCTGGCTTCGGCCTGATACTCCTCTACCTCATCGGCCTGGGGCAGTTCACCCCCTTCCACATGCTTGATTACATCTACTACCTGGGCATCGGCTACTTCCTCATTGTGAGCGGGAACGCCAACCCCACCATCCGCGAATCAGCCCTCCCCGCGCTCTTTGCGACGGTGGGCTTCTCGCTCTGCTGGCTCGGCCTGGAAAAGCTGGTCTATCCCACCTGGGGCCTCTACCTGCTTGAGCAGAACCCGCAGCTAACCCTCGGCCTGGATCCCTTATTCTTCCTCGTCAGCGCCGCCTTCGTGGAATTCAGCCTCGGCTACCTCCTCATCATCGGCCTGCTGGAACGCCCTCTCGCGCTGATTATCACGGCGGTCTTCTTCACCACCACAATGGTCTTCGGCAAGCTCGAAATCATCGGCCACACGCCGCTCCACGCCGCCCTGATTATCTTCCTCATCAACGGGCCGGGCACCGTCTACAAGCCGCCCATCGCCATCCACCGCCGCCTCAACTGGCGCACCGCCTTCGCCGCCGTCAACTTCGCCCTGCTCCTCCTGATTCTCAGTGGCGGCTACACCTACGCCGCCCGCGAGCAGTTCGACCTGGCTGCATCGAGCGACGGCCACGAGGCCGAAGCCTTCGAGCTTTCCGGCGCGGAGATTCCACAGGTGGAGCTAGCCGTCTCCCGCGACGACGCGGGCGCGCACATCCTGCACATCCGGGCGACCAACTTCCAGTTCACCCCCGAAAACCTGGGCACGGCGACTGTGGCGGGCGCGGGCCACGCGCATCTCTTCATCAACGGTGAGGAAGTCGCCCGTCTCTACAGTCCCTGGTATGATTTGGGCCAGTTAGAGCCGGGGCAGTACCAGTTCACGGTGGTACTCGATGGCAACGACCACACCCCCTTCACCGTAGGCGGCGAGTACGTCACGGGCGAACTAGACTACACCGCCGAGGCACCGTAGCAATCATGCACGACGAGCGAACCGCGCAGGCCGTCTACAACAACGCCGCCTGGTGCGACAAAGTCTCCCGCGCGCACGGCAGCCCCGGCGAGTTCCTGGACACCATCTGGCT
>DASVVH010000107.1:0-8928 GCA_036386615.1 Ardenticatenaceae bacterium | reverse complement strand
GCTACCACTGCCAGTCGAGTAGCTGACGCGCTGTCCAGGAGGCCCGACGTTGCCAGCACTCCCTGAACCTCCACTAATGAATCGCCAGCCTATTCCGTCGCGCTCCAGTATCTCGTAACCGAAAACAAGCTCCCTGTCGCCCGGACCGAGGCCAGTCTGCATCATGCCGCGATAGAGCACAACGTGGCCCCGCTCCCAGGGGCGAGTGGCGACCACTTCAACCAGTTCCATGCGTGGGTTAGCACGAAGCTCGCGCAGCGCGGCGGCTTCCGGGGACCAATCAGGACCATTGAAGCTACAGCCCATCAGGAGCAAGGTAAGGAGAGGGACTATCAACTTGTGAACGACTATGAAGCGCAAGGGGTTTCCTCCGGCACTCCTCGTACTTCTACTTTTTACTTTCTGCCTTGTCGCTCGCGTGCTCCTCGTAGCCCTCAATGGCACCCAGAAGCACCTCGTTCATGAAGCGGTCCATGCGCCCGTGCAGGCGGCGAACCTCGGCGTCGTCGCCGGGGCGGGGGAAGGCAGGAAGGTGGATGGTCATGTCGGTGAAGCGGGAGCGGAAGTAGAGGAACGCCTCCACCATGTGCAGCATGGCAAGCCCGGCAACGGCGGTCTCCTCGCCATAGCTGCGCCCAACGAGACGGCCCTCCGCGAGGAACCTTTCGTCTTCGTTCTGGCGGGTGATGTACTGGAGCATCAGGCCGAGGAGGCGTTGGCCGAGATGGCGCACCTCTTCCAGGCTCTCGCCCTGGAAGGTGCGCGTCCAGGGCGGAGGCGCGGCGGGAACCGGAGAGGCGGCAGGGGGAGTGTTATGCTCGGCCAGATGCTGCTGGACAATCTGCTGCTCGAAGCGGCGGTGGCCTCCCTCTGTGCGGGCAGAGGGGATGCGCCCCTCGTCGCTCCAACGACGGAGAGTGCTGGGATGAACGCCTAGCAGTTGGGCGGCTTCGGCGAGGGAAAGCCATTCAGACATGGGAGATCTCTCTTACAGGTGATAAATGGCTCACTTTAGTACAGGGAGGAAGAGGGATAAGACATTCCTGGGTCTGTGATTTTCGTTAGCTGGACGAGATATTATTTACAAAAGATGTAACAAAGTTTGAACAAAGGCTTGACGAATTGACCTCTTTTGTGTAATAATGTCAGAAGTACTCATACAGGAAGTAGATTTAAGCTATTATAGCGCCTTGCTCTCGCAAGGAGGAGTTCGATACCGATGGCCGAACTGGATTTGTCGAGGTACTCGACGGCGGCGCTGTTCAACACCAAGGCGGTGGTGCAGGCGACGGGTGTTACGGCGGCGACGCTACGCGCGTGGGAGCGGCGCTACGGGGTGCCGGAGCCGGACCGCACGGATTCAAACTACCGCCTTTATTCGGAGCGAGACATCGCGCTGATTCGCTGGCTTCGTGAGCGCGTGGAGGGGGGCATCTCTATCAGCCAGGCTGTCGAACTGTACCGGCGGGCGCAGGACGGCCACGCGATGCCCTCGCACATTCCCGGCGACAGTGTCACTCCTGACATGCGGGGTCTAGTCAACGATATGGTTTCGGCGCAGGCGCGCCTCATCGCGGCTTTCAAGGCGTTTGACGAGGGCGCGGCAGACCGGGTGCTGAACGAACTCTTCGCGCTCTATCCGGTGGAAGAGGTGTTGATTTCAGTCATTCAGCCCGCGCTTATCGAGATAGGCGAGCAGTGGCACCGGGGCGAGGTGTCGGTGCCGACTGAGCATTTTGCGTCGTCCTACGTGGAGCGCAAGTTGATGGGGCTTTTCAACGCGCAGCCGCTCAACGCGGAGGGGCCGCTGGTCATCGCGGGGTGCGCCCCGCACGAGCTTCACGAGTTGGGCATCCTGCTGTTCGCCTTCTTCCTGCGGCGGCTGGGCGCGCGGGTGCTCTACCTGGGCGCGAACGTTCCGCTTACAGATATTCGGACGATGCTGGAATCGCTGCGCCCGGCGATGCTGGCGCTCTCGGCGATGTCTGCGGAGTCGGCAGAGGAGCTACGGAAGATTGGCCGACTCATCGAGGAGATGCCCACTCCCCGGCCCCAGTTCGCGTTCGGCGGCGGCATCTTCCGCGCGCATCCCGCGCTAGCCAACGAGATTCAGGGCCTTCACCTTGGGGTGGAGGCACGCGAGGCGGCGCGGGCGGCGCTCCGGTACCTTCGCGCCGGGCTGGGTTAAGCGCGGCGTCAGGGATGGCCGACGCGCTTCGCCATGAGGATGTCGGGCTTGCCGGGGCCGTTGGCGTCAGGGACGACGCCGACGATGGCGTAGCCGAGCTTCTGGTAGAACTCGTAGGGGTGGCGGCGCAGGTTGCGAATGTTGGCGATGTGCTCCCAGACGCTGGGCGCGTAGAGGTCCACGTTGGCGAGGGTAGTCATGTTGTCCTCGTCGTCGGTGCCGAGGGTGATGGTGAGGCCGCCCTGCTCGCGCACGCGCTCCTCGAAATCGGCGACGAGGGCGCGCCCGATGCCCCGCCCCTGTTGGCCGGGCCGCACGACGAGCGGGTGCAGTTCCCAGACATTGCCATGATATTCCGGGACGCCGCCAATCCAGCCGAGGAGCGTGCCGCTTCCATCCCAGGCGACGCGGCAGATGCGTTCGGGGGCAAGACACTCGCGCACCTCTTCGAGCGCGGCTTCCATGTCAGGCCAGGCGTTGGGCCAGTGCTCGCGGAAGCCCTCGACCAGCAGGGCGGACATCCGCTGGATGATTGGCTCGTGGGTGGGGTTCGGGCTGGCGATGAGAATTTCCATAGGGACTCCGATAGCGGGCGCTCAAGTAGGCGGGAATGTTGTGGCGAACGGCTCGAAGTCAATGTCGAAGTGAGGCGCGTCGCTCTCAAGCTCGGTGGTGAGGGCGTCAAGCCAGTTTCGCAGTTGCTCGTTGAGATTCGCCACGCCCCACTCGCGGTGAATGAGGGCGTAGTAGGTGATAGAGCGGAGCTTCCAGAAATCGCGAATACGGGGGAGCCAGAGCGGGTCCAGGTGGTTCTCGCGGCAGTAGCCGCGCAGAAAGTGCTCGACTAGCTGAAGGAGGAAGGCGCTCTTTTCCTGCTCGCTGGCCTCCTGGGGCGCGAAGTAGTCCATGTTGTAGAGGGCGATTGCGACATCGGCGGCGAACCAGTGATATTGGCTGTCGTCAAAGTCGAAGGCGGTAATGTGGCCTTCATGGAGGAAGAAGTTGCCGGGGTGAAGGTCGGCGTGGACGAGGCCGTAGGCGTCGGGGCCTTGGGGTAGGTCGTGGAGTGATGCGATGAACTGCTGGCACCTGTCCCGGAGTGAGGAGGGGGGTAGATGCTTGCGAAGGTCGAACAGGTCTTCCTGGTGCCACTCCTGGCGCTTGTAGGAGGGGTCGGGAAGGGTGTACTGTTTGGTGAGGGCGTGCATCCGGCCCAGCGTCTGGCCCCAGTTTTCCCACAGGGCTGTGCTGGCATCGGCGCGGGTGGCTCTCGCTCCATCGGCTTTCTCGAAAGCGTAGACGAGGAAGTGGGTGTCGTCGCCCGCCGGAATCATCTCGATGAGGTTCCCACCGTCGGAGCGGATGGCGCGGGCGACGGAAACGCCACCGTTCGCAAGGTAGTTCACGAAGTCGAGTTCGCCGAGGATGTAGGGCGCGGTGCGGCGGATGCTGTGGGTGATTTTGAGGATGTAGGGTTTGCCGCCGCGCTGGTACTCGTAGACAAAGCTTTCAAAGCCGCCGAGGTTGGTGAGGTCGTCTACGGCCTGCCCGTAGCGGCGGGCTGCCTCGGCGAGGATGGTATCGTTGAAGCGTCTTTCGGTTTCTGGGAGCATGGTGGTCTACCGGGTCAAGGTTATAGACGGGCTTCGAGGACGTGGAACTTGTTGGTCTCGGCGACCCGCTCGACCTGAGGGAAGTGGCGGCGCATCGCTTTATCGTAGGCGAGGAAGCGGTTGGCGACGAGCAGCAGGCGGCCATCGGGCGCGAGGATGGCAGGCGCGCGGGCAATCAGGGCGTCGGGCATGGAGGTATCCACATCGCGGCCCTGGTGAAAGGCGGGGTTGGAGACTATGAGGTTCCAGGTCCCGTCGCCACCTTCCAGCCCTTCAGCCGCGCGGACGGTCACGCGGCCCGCCAGAGCATTGCGCTCCACATTGGCGTGGGCGCACCGGACGGCGAGCAGGTTCACATCGGTCATGGCGACGTGGGCAGTGCCCACTAGGGCCGCCGAGAGGCCGATGGCACCCGCGCCACACCCCACGTCCCAGACACGCTCACCGGGGCGGGCGTGCAGATGGTCCAGCAAGAGGGCGGTGCCCTCGTCGAGGGCGTCCCAGGAGAAGATGCCGGGGTGGGTTTCGAGGGTGAGGACGCTTTCGGGGCGCGGCAGGGTGACGAGGTGAATGGTGCCGGGAGCGATACCGGGCAGGTCGAATCCTTCGGGCAACGGTTCAGGGAGGGCAGAGCCGCGCGTGCTGCGGGCGACGCGCTGGTGCTGCTTGTAGGCGAGGACCGTCGCGTTCCCGAAGAGACGCTCGGCGTCGGTAATGACGGCTTTGACTCCTTCTTTGGAGGGTCCGGCGACGAAGAGGTCGCCGCCGGGGCGGAGGGCGTGCCACGCGGCGAGGAGCAGGGCGCGGGCATAGCTTCGGCCCTTCGGCATGGTGAGCACTACCGTGTCGTAGGCTTCTAGGGCACCTGGGATGACCTCGTCGGTGGCGGCGGCGTTGGGCAGCGGGGCAAGACGCGCCTGTGCCGCGCGAACCTCGCGGAGGTCACGGGAGAGGGTCACGACCTCACCTGCCGGGAGGCGCGCGGCGAGAGCCTGCGCGAGCCTGCCGTCGCCGCCTTCGAGAAGCAGGAGGCGCGCGGCGGGATCGGGGTGGAGATGGTCGAGGAGAAGTGCCTGGGCCGGATGCATGGCACAATTGAAAGGGAAAAAGGGAAAAGGAAAAAATTAGCCGTGCTGGAAGAGAGGGGAGATTCGATAATGGATAAATGGTGGCTTTGGCCGATGGGGGCAAATCAGGGCGTAGCTTTATCCACCGGGCAATTGCTACGCCAGTTGTATGAAAGGACCGTAGGGGAAACGTAGGGCGGACGTTGAGTCACAGAGGGATGGGGCGAGTATAGTAGTGACATAGACTACTTTCTCCTCCTTCGTGAAAGGACCGTGCAACGGGGCGCGGTCCTTTTGCTATGGTAAAGACATTGCGGCTCACCTTGCCCTTCAGTGGGCTTTTTTGTTGCTCCGGCACGGCGGACCACAGAGGCGTCTCTAGGAGCAGGAAGCGACAGCACCGATGACCCGCAGCAAGCTGGAACCTGCGTCGTCCGGACCTTATTTTGGATTTAACTTGACCTGAGAGTTGGGCTGGGGTTCTGCTCCATCGTATACCAGTTAGAAGCGTTGGTAGTGTGTAGGCGAAGGCCACCGAGGATTGCGCTCCGCCCCTCTCTCGGCTACAGGTTTCACCACTCCCCTCCGGGAAGTTCATCTCCCCCTGACCACCCCTTTTGTGCCACCTCTATATTCAATTGATATGAGTCCTCATCCTAACTTTTTCATAGCGCCCGACCCGGCCCCTGGATGCAAGCATCGCATTCAGGGGCCTTTTATCGCCTCTGACAGTCTTTGACAGTGTTTTGCTCCTCTCAACGCCGCACTTTGAGAGGAGGTGATAGCGCTGAGGGGTGGACTGGAAGTTTTTGAGGGGATTCCTGGTTAAGATTGAATCTATCGCAGGGGCACGGATGCCCCGCTGGTTTTCGACCCTCGACGGGCACAGTGCGGTGCGGGCGTGGGGTCTGGATGAAGACGAGGAGTGAACCATGACAGAGGTAATGAAACCGCAGCGCCCGGTGGGCATCGTCGGCTACGGCGCGTACATTCCGCGCTACCGCCTCGCCGCCGCCGAGATTGCGCGGGTATGGAAGGGCGGGCAGAACGCCGAGACGCCCGTCGAGCAGAAAAGCGTGCCCGGCCCGGACGAAGACGTTGTAACAATGTCCATCGAGGCGGCAACCAACGCACTACGCCGCGCTCAGGTGGAGCCGGAGCAGATACGCGCGGTGTGGGTAGGCTCGGAGAGCCACCCCTACGCGGTGAAGCCGACGAGCACTATCGTGGCGCAGGCGCTCGGCATCGCCACCGCGACGCTCGCCGCCGATTTCGAGTTCGCCTGCAAGGCGGGCACGGAGGCGATGCAGGCGGCGACGGCGCTGGTCGGCTCCGGCATGGCGCGCTACGCGCTGGCCGTTGGCATGGACACGGCGCAGGCGCGCCCCGGCGACGCGCTGGAATACACCGCCGCCGCGGGTGGGGCCGCGTACCTGATGGGGCCGGGCGAGGAGGCAGTGGCCGTGCTGGAAGGCTCGTTCTCCTACGTGAGCGACACGCCTGACTTTTTCCGCCGCGCCTACCAGCGCTACCCGGAGCACGCGAATCGCTTCACGGGCGAGCCTGCCTACTTCACTCACGTTCTGGGCGCGACGCGCACCATCATGGAGGAGATGAGCCTCGCGCCGGAGGATTTCGCGGCGGTGGTCTTTCACCAGCCTAACGCGAAGTTCCCGCAGAAGGTGGCGAAGGAGCTTGGCTTCCGGCGTGAACAAATCGAGGCGGGGCTGTTGGCCCCCATGATTGGCAACTGCTACGCGGGCGCGTCGCCCTTGGGCCTCACGCGCGTGCTGGACCTGGCGCAGCCGGGAGACCGGGTGATGATTGTCTCCTTCGGCTCCGGCGCGGGCGCGGACGCGATAGTCTACCGCGTGACGGAGCGTATCGAGGCGGCGCGCGGGCTGGCTCCCCGAACGCAGCATTACCTGGACCGCACCATCCCGATTGACTACGCGACCTACGCCCGTTGGCGCGGCAAGCTGGGGTAGACGGCAGACGGTAGATGTACTGTTTCACGAGGTTAACAGACACTGGTACATCAAGTAAGGTCTAGCTACTTACTTGTCATCCTGAACGAAGTGAAGGATCCACCCAGCAAGGTTCATCCTTGAGGCATTAACACGCTTTGCGTCTTTGACGACTTAGCTGAATCTGTATGCCAACCTTGTGTATCCGTACAGGTGGACGGTGAACGGTAGGCAAGAGGAGCCTTCGTCTGGCTGGCAATGAAAGATAAAGGAAGTACCATGAGAGAAATTGCGATTGTAGGAATCGGGCAGACGCCCGTTGGAGAGCACTGGGAGCGGGGGCTGCGCTCACTGGCTGTCGAGGCGGTGCTTAACGCGATGGACGACGCGCACGTTCGCAACGCGGACGCGCTCTACGTGGGCAGTATGCTCAGTGGCGAGTTGTCGAAGCAGGAGCACCTGGGCGCGCTCATAGCCGATTACGCGGGGCTGGAGGGCATCGAGGCGGTGCGCGTCGAGGCCGCCTGCGGCTCGGCGGCGGCGGCGCTGCGGCAGGCGGTGCTGGCGGTGAAGAGCGGCGCGGCGGAGGTGGCGATTGCCGTCGGGGTGGAGAAGCTGACCGAGTTGGCCTCCACCTGCACGACGAACGCGCTGGCGATGGCGGGCGATGCCGATTACGAGACGCAGATGGGTCTCTCGTTCGTTGCCATCAACGCCCTGCTGATGCAGCGCTACATTCACGAGTACAGGGTGGACAAAGAGGCGTTCGGGGCCTTCAGCGTCCACGCTCACGCCAACGCCATGCGGAACCCAAACGCGATGTTCCACACGCCCATCACGATGGAGCAGTACGCGCGGGCGAAGATGATTGCCTCGCCCATCAACCTGCTCGACTCGTCACCCGTCGCGGACGGGGCGGCGGCTGTCGTGGTGACGACGGCGGCGCGGGCGCGGGAGTTCTCGGACAGACCCATTAGGCTGCTGGCCTGCGAGATAGGCACGGACACGCTGGCGCTGCACGACCGCGCCGACCTTCTGTGGCTGGCGGGCGTCGAACGCTCAACGAAGAAGGCACTGCAACAGGCAGGCAAGCGGCGCGAGGAGATTGACCTGTTCGAGCTACATGACGCCTTCTCCATCATGGCGGCGCTCTCGCTGGAGAGCGCGGGCTTCGTGGAGCGCGGACAGGCGGTACGCTTCGCGCTGGAGGGCGAGATTGAGCGCGAGGGCAGCCTGCCAATCGCCACGATGGGCGGGCTGAAGGGGCGCGGCCATCCCGTCGGCGCGACGGGTCTGTATCAGGTGGTGGAGGCGGCGACGCAGGTGCGCGGCGCGGCCCCGCGGGCGCTTCAGGTGTCGGGCGCGCGAGTGGCGATGGCGCAGAACATCGGCGGCAGTGGCGCGACGGTGATTACGACGATTCTTGAGCGGATGGAGGGCTAGCATGGACATCGCACGCAACTGGCGGCTGCGCGAGCAGCGCTACCGGCTTCAGGGCACGGCCTGCCTCGCCTGCGGGACGCTCCACTTCCCGCCGCGCGAGGTGTGCCGGGCGTGCCGCTCGCGGGAGCTTGAGCCGCGCTACCTCAAGGGCGAGGGCACGCTGGCCTCGTATACGGTCATATACCAGCCTCCCAACGGCTTTGAGGAGCAGGTGCCCTACGCCGTCGGCCTCGTGGACCTCGTGGAGGGGCCGCGCCTGACGGCGATGCTGGCGGACGTTGACCTGGAGACTCTTGAAATCGGGCTGCCCGTCGAGATGGTCATCCGCAAGCTCACGGAGGACGGCGAGGAGGGCGCGATTCAGTACGGATACAAATTCCGCCCTAGAGACGACGACTGACGACTGACGACCGACGACCGCCAACGGATTACGGCATAACCCAAGGGCGCAAAGACGCAAGGGCGCAAAAGGGGGTTTACAGAGTATGGCCGTCCGTAGAATCCCCGGCGGGGATGGCGAAAGCGGTAGATATCGTGTTGGTTGTCAAGCGGCAGTCTGCCCGTGCAAAGGGTCAAACGGTCGCCCGGACTTGAGCACACCGAAGACTAGATGCAGCAACTTCCGCATGGCCGCCCCTACAATCTGCATC
>DASVVH010000106.1:0-15907 GCA_036386615.1 Ardenticatenaceae bacterium | reverse complement strand
CAGTTGGCGCGGGTACCTGGCTGGTGTTCGAGACGGTCAGATTGTTGCCGTGCCAGTTTTGAATGTAAATCTGGGGCTGCTTGATGCCCGCGGGCGTGGGAAGCGACACGGGCTGGGTGCCACCGGAGGTGAGGGTCACTTCCCCCGCGCTGGTGGTCGTGCCGTTGTTCTGATAGATGAAGACCAACGTGCCGTTCGGCGTTGCAGACAACTGCTTCGACTGGTCCTGATTAATAGTCGTCGGCTTACCGTCCCAGGCCGAACTGGCATTGAACTGGCCGCTATTCCCGGCACTGGGTTGAGTGGTCATTCGCGGTCCTTTCGGAATAAGCCCCGATGGCGAAGCATCGGGGCCTGGTTCAACAGGGTTGACTGGCCGCTTAGAGTTGCGCGAGGCTCACGGTGCCGGACGAAGCCTGGGGTGAAAGGTTGGCGACGAATACGGTGGCGCTGCCCCAGTTGAATTCGTAGGAGTAGTAGTTGTTGCTGGTCGAGGCATAGTAGCCCTCCGGTACCGTATCCTGGCCGTTGACGGCGATGACGTGGGCGTTGTTGCCCCCCTTATCGGTGGGGCCACCGACGATGGCGAATATGGTCAGGTTGCCGGAAGGAGCGCGCAGGTTCAGCCGCATGTACCGCGCGACTGCGGTGCCCTGAACAGCCTTGCCCTGGTCAACGGTGACAGAGGTGCCATCCGCCGGAAGGTTCGTCGGAGTCACGCCCTTCTGGCCCGGACCCATCGCGGCAATCCAGATTGGCGTGGCTGAATCGCTGGTGTTCGATACGCTGAGGGTATTGCCCTTCCAGTTACGAACGTTGATTTCCGGCTGGTTGGTGCCCGCAGGCGCGGGAAGTGACGTGGGCTGGCCGCCACCGGCAGTGAGGGTCACTTCCCCGGCGCTGGTGGTCGTGCCGGTGTTTTGATAGGCGAAGACCAACGTACCGTTGGGGGCGGGGGCCAACTGCTTGGACTGGTCCTGATTGATGGTGACTGGCGAGCCGTCCCACGTCCCATTGTCGCCGTCCTGGGTGCCGCTCTGGTCGCTTTGAACGTCAGACATGTGTTCCTCCAATTGAGTTTGGTGTTGCCCCTGTGGGGCGATGGTTCAACTGCAAACGATGGTTCGCGCGGAAAGAATGATAGACGTTTCGGCTTGCCGCGTTCCCGCGTGGCGGCGACCTGGCTCGGCCCCGCGCGATGGTGAGCGGGTTCATACGGGATCAATGTCGGCGAGTTTGAGTTGCAGGTTCCGCAGCCGCAGCACGGGTGTATTCAGGCTGCTCAGTTGCGCGTAGAGCGTGATGTCGAAGATGAGCTGCCCGCCCTGCGGCTGGGGTGTGCTGCCGAAGACGACGCCGTTGGACTGGCTCCACTCTGTGATAGCGCTGGCGAATAGCTGGGCGAAGTCGCTCAATTGCTCCGGCTGGGAGGCGTCCACCACGAAGGAGCGGGCGAGCACGACGGGGACGAGGGGGCTGACGATGCCTCCATCCGTGCCTGCCGCCACCGGATACTGGAAGCTGCACGCGACCTTCACGCGGCGCGTGACGCTATCGTCCTGGCCCACGCTGCCCATCGCCGCCTGCAAGCCCGCCACATGGTTCGGGTCGGCGAGCAGGTCGTACATCATGGTGTAGATGCGCTGGCAGAGGTTCGCGGGCGAGGAGGAGGAGCAGCCCGCGCCGGAGCCTTGATTGGGCAGTTGGGTCACGTCAATCGCGGTGTCGTTGTCTACGAAGGGTGTCGCGGGCTGGCTGGGGCGCACGAGCGGCGTCATGTAGATGAACTCGCTGCGCGAGACCGAGCCGTTCATCTCGATGAGGTTACGCTCAATCTGGACACCAGCGAGAGCGTTCTCCGCCAGCAGCACGTTCAGTTTGTCCACCATAATCTGGTGGACGGCCCAATCGTCCACGAGCGGCGGGTTCGGCGTGTAGATGTCGGTGATGCCGTTCGTGATGGCTTGCTGCTGCTGGCCGGGGTAGGGCTGCATGGTGGGGTCGAGGGCTTGAACGGAGAGGGTAGCGTTGGGCCAACTCGACTGGCCCTGGCTCTGCCCCCACGTCAGTGTAATCAGCCGTTGGCTGTCCTGCGGCAGGTCCGTCACGACGTAATTATCCGTCACCTGGACCAATCCGGCGGCGAAGGCGCTCAGGGCCGATGGGTTCCAGTCCTTGTTCTGGACGACATCCGTCACGAGCGAGGAGAAGGCGGTGGCCGCCGCCGCCCAGTTCGGGTCGGAGAGATTGAGGAGGATGGGCTGTAGCACGGCGTAGGCGGCTGTGAAGCGGGCCAGCGCCTCGAACAGGGTATAGGTCGCGTTATCGGCCAGCATCATCTGGTCGCCCTGGCCGGAGGAGGCGCTGAGATTGGTGTTGTAGGTGACGGCGTTCACCAGTTGGTCGTGCGCCGTGAGTTGCGCCTGATAGGTGTAGACGTAGTACCAGGCGGCGGCGGCGATGAGCGGGTTGGGCGAGTTGGCGCTCTGGGCCATTGTGCCACTTCCGCCCGTCGCCGACTGGCTGACGAGGGTGGGCGGCGTCGGGTACTGCCGAAGGACCAATGGAATGACCGTCTCCCCAGTGCCGATGTGCGGCAGCCCGTTGGGGAAGGGGTTGACGAGTTGCAGCCAGATGGAGGGCCGTGCCTCGTCGGAGGGGGTCTGGCTCGCGGGTTCGAGGAAGTATTCGACGTGGGTGAGGTTGAACTGAAGGTCGAGCGAGACCTGTGCCTCGTCCTGCACCGCCGAGGTGCCGTAGAGGAAGGTCAGGCGGCTTGGGCCGCTGCTGCTCGCCATCACCTGCGCGGTGGAGAGGCTGAAGTTCGAGTTGGCCGGGATGCCTCCGGCGGGCTGGACCTGACCGAAGAGCGCAATCATGTCGTCGGCGGCGCTCGGCACGGCGGAGTTCCAGCTTACCGGGAATTGCACGAGCGTGTCCACCGAGTAGGCTGTCATCAGGGCGGCGCGCATCTGCTGCTCGAACACCTCGCGGGCGGCAGTGCGGTCGTCGTCGCTCCCTGTGAAGGGCGAACCGTCGGGGAAGAGCCAGTCTACCTCGAAGGCCGCGTACTTCTGGGCCAGACTCTCGCGCCCCAGAGCGACGGTGGTGTAGGCGTCACGCGCCTGCTCGAACATGCGGGCCGCCGAGGCGGGCGATAGCAGGTTGTCCACCGTCTGGAAGAAGGCGCGGTTGAGTTGGTCCAGGTTCACATCGGTGAAGAGTTGCTGAGGCGGCAGCGACGGAAGCGGGCTGGAGAGCGTGGGCAGCGGGATAAGCTGGGTGTTGAGGGTGTTGTCCAGCGGCGTGGGCGAGAGGTAGCGCGGCGAGGTGTTGCCGCCGCCGATGGTGATGTCGAGGAGCACGCGCTGCACCGCCCACAGCGATTGCGGGCCGGGCTGCGCGGAGCCGGTGCCGTCGCTGGGCGCGCCTTGAGCCTTGAGCCGCGCGCGGGCCTGCCCCGTGCTCGACTGCTGCGGCTCCTGCGCCCCATTCAGGCCCACGGAGAGCGCCAGCGCGGGGAACGCCCGGACGAAGTTGCTGGCGAAGGCGTTGATGTCCACCGGGGCGCTGCTGTCATCGGGCGCGGACCCAACGGTGGAGGGGACGGCGCTGGCGATGTTCTGCGCCGAGGGGAAGGTGATGTTCCCCGCGTGGTCTTTGAGGAGCGGCGAAATCAGCTTCGGGTCGCGCTGGATGCCGAGGAGCACAGCCACCTGGAAGACGGGCGGCAGCGTACCCGTGCCCGACACGGTGACGGAGAGCGGAACGGGCGGCACGTTGAAGGCGGGCGTGGAGCCGCTGCTGGCCTGCTGGAGATAGGTTACTATCGCGCCCACCATCTTCACGACGGCCCCGCTCTGGCCGGAGGCCAACTCCACCTGTACCATCGTGCCGTCGGATTGGAGCGCCAGATTGCTCTCGATATAGAGGGAGACGCCCGAAGCGGTAATCTGGTCCCGGATGGTGTAGTAGAGTTGAAGCGCGGCGGCTGCCTGGTCCGTGCTTATCTGCCCGAACAGTTGCGCGCTTGGCGTCAAATAGACGGTCAGCGTGCTCGCCTGCGGCTTGCTCCCGGCGACGAAATCGTAGGACGCGGCGACGCCCTGCCATCGGTCCACGGGAAGAATCGGGTCGAAGTAGAGATTCGTCCCGCCAAAGTTGAGTTGCGTCGGTAGCTGGTTTCCGAAGGCGTCATTCAGGAAGAAGTCCAGCGAGAAGGGGTCGTTGATGCTGGCGTAGCGGTTGGGCGGCGCGCCGTTAAGAGACTGGTTCGCGTCGGCCAGATTGTAGAGCGGGACGAAAACCTGATAGTTGAAGGGACCGTCGTCATCGCCCGCGTCGTCGGGCTGCTGCGGCTGGATGGGCGCTGAAAGGTTGCTCTGGATGAAGCCCGCGCTCTTCTCGACCTGATAGGTGATGAGGCTGTAAAGCGCGTTCAACTGCGCGCTTCCGTCCCCGGCGGCGGCGAGCATCTTGTAGAGTTCGGTCTCGTCACGGACGCCCGCCGCGTGTAACGCCTCGACCAGTTCGGCGCGGGTGTGGCCGCGTCCCGCTTCCAGACCGTTAGCCGCCGCCATCGAGGTAGAAGGCTGCCGTACCATCGAACTGCCGTCGCGGGTTAGCTCCACGCCGACGGAACCAGCGGCGACGGCGCTGTGCTGCGTCTCCAGCGCGGGGTCGGTGGTCTCCGCGTAGTAGAGCAGGCCAGCCTGCGCGTTCGAGAGGCAAATGGCGTTGTAGAAGGGGCGGACGCTCGCCAGGCTCTGCGGCGTGTTCTTGCTGCCGTCGTGTGAGTAGGTCACGAGCAGCGTCACCTGCGCGGGGCCAGCGCTGAAGAGGTCCGGCGGCAGGTGGTTGCCCGCCGCGTCCTGGTAGCGCAGGTAATATCCCGGCGCGTTGGTGACGGCGGCCTGCTGGACAATCTGCAAGAAGTCGTGGGCCTCGTCAATCTGCGCCCCGACCGCGACCTGGGGTGGCGCAGCCTGAGCCGTGAAGAGCAGGTTCATGTTCAGGGTGGCGGGCGGCTGCGAGACGGTGGTTGTGTTGGTCCGCAGGACGAACACATCCCTGGAATTGACGGTGGCCGAGTTCAACCCCGCCGCCCCGGCCCCGCTCTGGTAGAGCACCTGAATCGAGGCTATGGGGTTCGAGCCATTCTCCAACTCCCGCAGAAGCAGTTCGAGGAGCGCCTGGTCCTGCTGGCTGGCCCCACTCAGCGAGTAAACGTCGGGCAGGTAGGAGCCAGCCGTCCCCGCCGGAACCTGCTTGATGGTGAGATGGACCGCCGTCGCCCAGGTGAAATCATTAGGCGGCAACGGCGTGCTGCCGGGCAGGTAGGGGGCACCCGTCGCGCGCGACTCGACGAGCACGCTGATAGCGCCGGAGATGGAACCTTGAAGCCCTTGCAGGTTTGCCGGGAAGGGGCGGAGGCTCGCCTGCCCGCCGCCCGGCTGCGCCCACGCGATAGCGTTCTCGAAGGCGAAGGCTTGCGGCCCGGTATTGGTGAAGGGTAGCTGCGTGGGCGTGCTCGGCAGTGACACGTCACCCGGCTTGACGTTCTGGTACGGCCCCAGAATGGCGTCAGTTAGTTGCCACTGAACGCTCGTCGTCAGCCAGGGGTAGGGGTCGTTCGTGGAAGTGGGCTTCGCCAGCGTCACCGCATACTGCGCCGTCACGCCGTTGGGATGGGAGACGGGGCTAAGTTGGCCGACAGGGAACTCCTGCCACAGCGCGGCGTAGAGCGGGTAGGTCTCCTCACTCGGAGCCGCGCCGTCGGGAACTTGCAGCCCCTCCGATGGAACGCGCGCGCCCCCCCGGAACCACGAGGAGGTCTGGCCCGCCAGCCGCGCGAGGTAGCCCGCGCCCGCCGCCCCCTGAATAACCTGGTCGAGCGCCGCCGAGGTCGTATTCGAGTCGTACATCCATTGGAGAAGCTGGTTCACGGCCCCGCGAATCAGGCCGTTGAAGTAGTCGAGGAAAATCTCCTGCACGAGCGGCGTGCTGCCGTCCGCGACGGTGGGTGGCGACTCGGACACGCCCTGGTTGACGAAGAGTTGGTTGAAGTAGCTCTCGATGAGTTGGACGTAGGCATCGTCAACGCTGTTGTGCGAGGAGAACTGGTAGTTGAGGTCGTCCGGTTTGCCGGAGCCGTCCAGCCGCCCCTGCGTCTGGAGTTGCAGGAAGGGGAACATCGGGAAGACGGCGGCGCTCACCGTCGTCGCGGAACTGCTGGTCGGGACGGTCATCTGAACCGAGAACTGCCCCAACTGCGCGATGAGGTCGCCATAGAGAATCCAGCCGACGAGCGCGTCGGGGTTCCTGTCCAGCGCCTCCAGCGCGTCCCGCTCGACGGTGGCCGAGCAGCCCGTGAGGCCGCTGGCGTGGATGAGCGCCCACGTCACGAACTGCGCCGTGATGGCCTCGAATGGCTTGAACTGGTCGTAGGGGTAGCTGCTGGGCGGCGTGGGGTTGTACTCGACGCCGAGCGAGCAGACGAACCAGGGCACGCCCGCGTCCGTATCATTGGGGAAGACCACCGTCAGTTCGGGCAGGAACCAGAGCGGCACGGTGGTCGGCAGGCCGGGGCAGAGGGTCACAGGCCCCACGTCCAGCGCGGCCCTGGAGCGCGCCGCCAACAGCAGCGTTGTAGTGCTGGAGCCGCGTGTCAATTCCCACTGGAAGCGAATCGAGGCTTTGAAGCTGAGGCTGATGTGGATGGAGAAGAAGCCGAGATTGATGCTGAGTCTCAGACTCAGCGTCACGCTCGCCTCGATGTAGAGCAGGATGGAGCCGCCAACCCCCTGTTCCAGCAGCAACTCGATGCCGATGCTCCCCTGAAGCGTGACATTCACGCTGGCCGAGATAATCTTGAAGTCAACCGAGCCGTAAATCTGCCCGATGATGCCGAACTGCCCCTTCAGCGAGAGCGCGTCCGGCTCAGTGAAAATCTCCGTCGAGCCGCTCACGAGGTAGCCCACCGCGCCCTCGATGATGCCGAAGAAGGTGACGCTGATGCCCGCCTTCAACGGCCCGCTCGTGAAATCCTTGCCCACGCCCAGCCGCGCCGCGAAGCCGAAGGCGAGGATGCTTGGGTAGTTGCCCTTGAAGATTTTGCTCGTGGCCGAACTCAGGCTGGCGATGTAGAAGCCGCCTGCCCCCGTGACGGGAACCGGCCCCGCCATCGCCTGCACCTGGAAGGAGCGGCTCCAGTCGTCCCCTTCCGGGAAGCCCACGTCCAGCTTCCAGTTCCCGTTGGTGTAGACGCTCACGCCGATGCCGGGCAGCGTCAGCGACGCCGCGCCCACCTGGAAGGTCCGTACCGCGTCGGGCAGCGTCAGGTTCGCGTAGAACAGCCCAATCGTGTCGCTAATCTTGGTGTAGGTAATCTCGAAGTTGAACAGATTCTCGACGTTCAGCATCAGGCTATAGAAGGGCGTGGCGTCGTAGAAGATGAAGCCGACCTCAATGATTTTCAGCAGCTTGAAATCGGCGATGACGAGCCATTTGCTGTCGGGGTGGTAGACCTCGTCGTACTTTCCGGCCTCGAACGCCTTCCAGAAGTCGTCGGTCATGAAGGAGAGGAAATCTTTGAAGGTCGTCGGCGGCTTGCTGGGGTCCGGTCCCACGCGCTGGCCGCCGCCCAGGTAGAGTAGCTCGAACACGCCACCATCGTCGCCGTTCTCTCCGTTGCCACCGTCGGTTAACAGGTTGCTGGCCTCGCCGCCTCCGGTGTTGTTGTAAGCGGCCATCCAGCCGATGCGGTCGGCGTTGTCCGTCGGGGCGAAGAGCGCGAAGTCAATCATCGCCTCGCCGGGCGGCAGCCGCGTGCCCAATATCTCCAGGTAGCAGTTGTGCAGCCCCACGACGAGAAGCTGCTGGTCGTCCAGCGCCCCATTGCCGTCCGCGGCGGTGGCGTATTTGAGCGTGAATTGCTCGATGGAGAGGGTGAAGATGCCCTGGATTTTGATTTCCAGCTTGCCGTCAGCCTCCGGCAGTTGCACGCCAAAGGCGATACCGCCACTGTCTCCACTCAGCCAGCCAATGATGAAGCTGAACTTGAAGGCCGAGAGCGAGCCGACCAGCCCACCCATCGAGCCGAGGTCCATGTCGAAGATGAGTGCGTAGTTGAACGTGTCGGCCACGCTGCCCTGCCCTGCGACCTCGCTCAAGCTGTAGTAATGCAGGCTCTCAAGCGTCTGGTCGGCCTTCTCCGAGTAGAGGAACGACTTGAGCCGGAAGGGCAGCAGGCTCAAGAGGCTGGTGCCGGAGTCGCGCGCCTGGCTCTGCCCTAGGTCAAAGCGCAAATCGCCGGGCGAAAAGCTGAGTTGCAGGCCGGAGGTCGTCGGGGGCTGGGGTGACGGCGGGATGGTCAGGCTGTAACTCACGTTGATGCCGAGGTCGGCGAACGACAGCTTCTCGAAGGAAAAGATGTCGAGGACGTTCAACTCCTTGAAGGCGATGCTCCCCCAGATGGAGAAGCGGGACTGGATGGTGCTGATGGCTGTGCCGCCGTTGCTGCTGACGGGGGTCTCTTGCAGGAACGAGAACTGGAGTTTGGTGAGCGTGATGTTGTCCAGATAGGGGCTGCCCGTGAAGGTGTAGACGAACTTGCCCTCCGCGACGAACGAGTAGACGCCCTGGCCGGAGCTTGTAGCGTCGCCGCTCGTCGAGTGGGCCTGGTAGGAGCCGGTGATGGCGATGACGTTCGTGCCGCCGCCCTCTAGCGCCCTGACGTTGCTGTCCGACTGAAGGTTGACCCCGGTGTCGAAGAGGTTGTTGATGGTCAGGTTGATTTGGCAGGCGAACTGGCGCAGTTCCGAGTTGACGAATAGCGCCCGAAGGTACTCCACCTCAAAGCCATAGTCCACGTCAAGGCCAGCCACGCGCGCGCTGTCCGACCCCTTCGGCTTCTCGTAATCCACGAGGCCGAAGAGCGAACTTTGCGCGAGCGTGGGCGTAGGGCTGTCGGGGCTGGTGTCGTTAATCTGCACGCCGACGTGATGGACGCGGAAAGCATCAATGTTGCTGCTCCCGTCCGCCTTGGTCATCCCGCCCAGCACCGCCCGAATGGCGGGCGGCAGGGCGTTGAGTTGCATGTTGCAGTTCACCGCCAGAATGCCGCTGAAGTTGGGGTCCGTCACCGCCTGATAGAAGTTGTAATAGAGTGAGTCCTTGTCGGGGGTCGCGCCTTCCTGTGGGTTGCCATCTTCGCACTTGCCCTCGCCGTAGACCGCCTCGCACGCCTCCTCGATGAGGGTCTGAAGATAGGCTTGCGCCTTCGAGGCGTCGAACGGCGATACGTTGAAGATGTCGGGCTGGGACCAGAGCGCCGGGTCGGCGACGAGCGACGCGATGGACTGCTGGTGATAGAACTTCAAAATCATAATGGGCGGCGTCTTGTCATCGCTGCTGGCCGGGCCATCGGGCGCGAGTTCGAACAGCCAATCGGCGATGTTGAGCATCTGGTTGGGCTGCCCGTACTGGAAGTTAAACAGTTTCCCGCTGTTCGTGCTGCTGATGACGGCGAAGATTTGATTCTGCTGGAGCGCACGCCGGATTTCGCTCCCCATGTTCAGAAATTGGAGCGTGCCCGCCGCGCTGGTCGCCATCTGGAGCGTCGTCCACGTCTGGTCGCTCGTTAGCCCCGCCAGCAGCCCCTGCGGCGTCATCGCGTAGGTCAGATTGCCGTCGGAAAGCCCGGCCTCGGCGGCGCGGGGCAGCTCGACGTGCGCCGCGCTGAACGCGTTTTTGCGCGTCGGGTTCAGCGCGTTGGACTCGATTTGCAGGAAGGGGTCGAGCGCGATGTCCGACGGAATGCCCGCGTAGGGCACCATCGGCACAGCCGGGGTGGCGGCGGGGCCGCCGTTTGCCCTCGCCTGCGTCGCCGCCGTCCAGGCGGGCAGCGGCAGGAAGTCCAGCACGTAGACCGAGAGGTTGCTTGCAGGGGCCTCGCCCGCCAGCGTGGAAGGTGTATTATCGGACTGCTGGTACAGGGGCGACTGTTCCGGCTGCGAGACGTAGCTGCCGCTCGTGGTGAGGTACTGCACCCACGAGGTCGTCACGCTGCCTCCGGCGTTGGTCAGGTAGGATGGCTCCTCCCCCACCGCGCGCGCGGTGGAAACCTGCCCCGGCCAGTAGGCGGGTTGGCCCGGCGTGAAGTAGAGCGTGTCCGGCGCGCCGCCATTTGCCGGGAGGCTCACGTTAAGGAACTCGGTGCCCGTCACGCCGCAGAGCAGCCATGCGCTCTCCGGTGTCGCCGATTCCGTCAGGCCATCGCTATCCAGCGCGAGGCCGAACTGGCCCGCTGGCGTCAGGTAATAGGTCGTTGAGTCGCCTGTGGTCTGGACCGGGCGGTTGGCGAAGACCAGGCGGCTGGTGTGCTCCGGGTTGCCGTCGTTCACCGTGTCGAGCGCGAACGGGTGCCCGAAGCTGCTGGTGAAGTAAGAGCCTACCCGCGTATCGGTGAGTTGGAAGAAGGAGCGCGTCGGCTCTAGCGGCTGGAGCACGTCGAGGCAGACGTTGAAGTTGAGCAGCGTTGACGCGCCGCCGGGTGCCCGCACGAGGGGGTACTGGAGCGCGGTGAGCGGATAGCCGCTTTGGGACGGCGGCGAGAAATAGGCAAGTCCCGCCTCGAACTGTTGAAGGTCGCTCGTGCCGAGTTGGAAGGCGGCGCAGACGGTACCCGCGAAGGCTCCGGTGAGGGGCAGCAGCATGCTCTCGGAGGTGGAGTTGAATTGTGACGACGTGCCCACCTGTATCAGGGGCGGTACGGCAACAGCGAACTGGTTGGCATCGTCGTCGAAGGTGATGTCGGCGGATGACCCGAAGGGATTGACCGGAACCTGGAAGGTGACGTTCCGAAAGCTGAACGAGAAAGCTGATTCCGCGACGGGTTCGCCCGGCGTGTCGCGGTTGACGAGGATGAGCGTTGCCGCCTGCACGCTCCCATCCTCCGTAAACCAGCCGAGTTGGGCACCCTCGTTCTGCTGGAACAGCGCGCGGGCCTGCGTGGCGAAAGTATCCCAATCACGAGTGGTGGACGGCGCGAAGAAGGCGAAGAAGCCCTGGTTGCTCCCACTGGTCCACTCCGCCGAGGTAAAATCGTAGCTGGAGTCCGTTCGCCCACTGTCCTGAAACATGAAGCCCACGCGGGCGGTGCCGGGGGAGGAGAGCTCCTCCTGCGGCAGGTAAAGACCGCTCTTGTAGGGCTGAAAGGTAATCATCCGGGCCTCCTCAGGTGAAGAACGAAAGGGAACTATCTAGCGCTTTGCGGGGGTTCGGAACGCGTGCCCGTCCGCCTATAAATAAGGTAGACGGTATCTCGCTCCCTCGAACTTGTTCTCAGAAGATGCCGTGAGAGAACGGGACTACATACCTTGAATACTAAAACATAGACTAGCTATCGTTGGAATAGGTGGTGTGACCCGAAACAAACGCGTTCGAGTCGTGCGACCCGGCGATGCGAAGCGCATCCTCATGCCGGGTAGGAGTGCAAGTATGCCTACTGGCGGAGCGTGATCTGCACTGGCGACTGTGACTGGGGCGACAGGTTGGCGACCCAGATGGCCGAGCTGCCCCACCTGACCGGGAGGATGTAGTAGTTGTTGCTGGTCTGCGCGTAATAGCCAATCCGTTGGCCGGGGGTAGGGCCGCTATTCTGAGAGGAATTCAGGGCAATGACATAGGCATTATTGCCCTGTTGCATGGGTCCCCCAATCACCCCAATGACGCTAAAAAGCCCTGAATTCGCCACCAACGCGAGTTGCGTCGCGCCGGACGTGTTTCCTTGAGCAGATTCATTGTTCTGTAGCGACAGAGGCTGACCAACCACAAGGGATTTAGGGTGCTGGCCCGGCATTCCCGGACCTAGCGCCTGAAACCGGATAGGCACCTCGACACCTGGGTTGCTGGTGTTGGACACGGCCAGATTGTTGCCCTTCCAATTGTTATTGTAAACACCTGGCTGGTTGGTGAGGGGTGGCGCGGGGACTATGTGAGGGTTGCCTCCTCCCGATGTGAGATGGAATTCTCCCTGGTTGTTCCCCGGTGAGATGTTCTGATAGAGGAGGAGCATTGAGCCAGTCGGTGTGCTGGACATGTTCACACTCTGGTTCGTCTGCAACGTGATTGGTGCTCCATTCCAATTCGTGCCGACAAGTACCTGCCCAACAGGAAGTGATAGGAGGAGATCGTCTTCCGACTCTTGCATTGAGTCCATATATAACTCCGTTCGCTCGCACTGGTTTGAACGACTGGGATTCTATTGAGCTACCATCTGGGCGCGGACCACCGCGAGTCATTAAGGATTACGCGGCCTGTGGCGAGGCCCTCTTCCCGATGTAAACTCGCGGCTTGCTGCTCCGGTTCCATTGAGTATTTCGTAATCCATTATCCAATAATAAGGCAAGTATTGCAATACTCTCTTTAGCCTACGCAAGCTACATAACTCCCCTCGCCCACCATGCTGCTGGCATTCGCCGGGCCGTTGGCACCAAAATAACCCTAAAAGCCACCATTGGGGCGGGGAAGCATGAATGTAGAGGTCTTGGGCCAGGAACCGTAGAGAAAGAGTGAAATCGGGGCGAGGATGGCGAAGAGGCGGGGAATAGGGCAGCGAGAGGTGAAACTAACGGCTGCCCCTGATCTAAGAGGCCAGCCTTCGGCTGAAACAGAGTGGGGTAACTGAGAGCCGTGAAGAGACGGCCCGCGTCGATCGGCGCTACTTACTCTTGGCCGTCACCCGGCGGGGCGACCTCCACCTGCAACTGTGGCAGCAGCGCCAGTGGAATGCCAGGCACTTCAAAAGAACCCGTCTCGTCAGTCTCGCCCTGCCACTCCTTGCCGTCGGCGCGGAGCACAATCCTGTTTCCCGCCTGTTCAAAAGGGGAGCGATTGGGGTCGTCAACGGCAACCGAGACGCACGCCATCTTCGGGTTCTCGTCGTCCCTGGATATCTCAATTGCCACTCCCAGATTGAGCGGCGGCTCCGGCTCCTGAGTGTAGGAATAGAGCAGTTGACCACGCATCGCCCCGGCCAGAGACGGCGGTTTGAAGGCATCCAGCACAGCCTGCGAGAACTGCATCACCAGACGGCCCAATCTGTTGACCGACCAGCGTTTTTCCGGCACAGGCGTCGCCTGGTGCCGCAGGAACGTCAAATCAATAGGGGGATAGCTCGGCGCGGGCGCGACCTGACCCATATAGGCGGGTACTAGCAGATGGAGTAACTCTTCCAGTTCCTCGCGGCATTCCACGCAGGATTCCAGATGAGATGCAATGTCGGGAAAGAGCGGCTGAGGAGCCTTTCCGCGCGCGATAAGGGTGACGTATTCGGGCAGTCGTTCACGTATGGTTGAGTGCGATGCCCCGCGAAAACCAGCCGAATCACCATCCGCGTCACGTTGCCTCATGGGATATTCCTTTCTTCATTGTAAGGCAGGCGCGGCTACTACATCTTGCACTTATAGACGGTACGCACGTCCCGGCGCGGCCTCTGCTCTCGTCCGCCCGGCATCTCGCGGTCGTCGCTAGCACTTGGCTTTCGTGAGATACCTCCTCAGGATTCATCCGTTCGGATACCTAACTCAGAGGCCAGCATGCGCCAACTGGTCTCCTGTTTTAGCTTCTTGATGGCCCTGGAGCGGAGCACATAGACGTTCTGGATGGGCATCCCCATCGCCTCGCTGATAGCCTGATCGTCCATGCCCGCCACGTACTTGAGGAGCAAAGCCGTGAGCTGCTTCCTGGATCTCGGATGGTCTCGGAGGAAATTCTCTACAATCTGTTTTACTGATGACCATTGCTCCTGCGCGATGACCTGCTCCAGCAATCCGATGCGTGGATCGGGCAAAAGAACTTCCTGAGCATTCTGCTCCTCGCCTATCATCTCATCGAGCGACTGGGGCGCGTGGCTCTGCTGTCGCCGTAGCGTCCTCACCGTGTCGCGCAGGTGCTGGAGGGCAAAAGCAAGAAAGGCCCCAGGCTGGCGGCACCGCTCGAATGAAATAAATATCCGCTCGATAGCCTGCTGCGTCACGTCATCGCAGTGGTCATAGTAACGATGATACGCGATGTGGTACAGGAAGCGGAACAACTCAGTATAACCTAGTTCCTGCCGGGCATCTCCCTCGTAGCCTGAGCAGGCACGGTAAAGCGCCAGACAATAGGCGTGAGTCGCCGCGCGATACGGGTCACTTGCGACGCCGCTCTGTAGGTGCTCGATAGTCTGCCGGACGAATTCCTCATCGCCAAGCAACCTCCAGCCATACCGCGCCCGAAGCAGTGCGACGGTCTGCCTGCACCGCTGCGCGAGCCTCTCGCTCTCTACGTCCGGCATGGGTAGCACTCCTTCCCTTCGTGCCGCAAGCGGGCAGAGTGCATCCAATGGCAGAGGGAAAGGAGAGATGGCCTGCGTGAATGAGGAGCCAAACCTTGAATACCTTTCGTAAAGCGTCTTGGCAACTTGGTCGGTAGTGGCATGGCTAGAGTTGAACCCTTAAGGCGCGGAGGCAAACGCGATAGACAAGCCGCAACTCCCTCGTTAGGGAACCCGCGCCGCCGGAATAGCTTGGCACTACCATCTGGCGCACAGTTGTCGCGCAATATACAGGCCCTACTAGAGCTATTTGTCTAGGTTATCATAAGCTGGCGCACTTTGGAAGTACCCTTAGAGCTAATATCAGTTATTCATTCAGCCAGTTTACGAAGCGCGCGTCTCAGGTAAAACTAGGAAACCAGGGAAATTAGCGATGGCTAGCCAGACAGATGAGGATAATGCACCTATGTGAGCACAACCAGGATGGAGTATAGGCTTTCTCTCATTGCAGCGGCTGATTAACCTGAGACCTTAATCCTTCAAGGCGGGTAGATGCTGGGGGGCCGACAGAACGTTGACGAATATATCTCCCTGCTCGGTTAATCGCTCAGGCACCGTGTTGATAGTAAAGTGCTCAGGACGTATCTGTCCGGCCTGAAGCTCATCCAGACTCAAGGGCGTGCTGACGCGGGCACCCGGCTTCGCGCGGGCGCTGTAGGGCGCGACGATGCTTTTGCCCACCGCGTTCTGCGAGTAATCAATCAGAACCTTCCCCTCGCGCTCCGCGAATCGCTTGTCGTCCGTCACGCTGCCGGGGTGTTCCCGCTCGAACCACTCGATGAAGCGGCCCATCCACGTCCGCACCTCCTCAAACGTATAGCGCGGTTCCAACGGCACGAAGAGGTGCAGGCCGTCGCCGCCGCTCGTCTTCGGCGTTGCCGTGACGCCCACCTCCGCCAGCATCTCGTGAATCCACGCGCCCACCTGTAGCACCTGCCCGAACTCCATCCCCTCCATAGGGTCCAGGTCGAAGACCATCCAGGTAGGCCGTTCCACGTCATGCCGCGTGGCGAACCAGGGATGAAGCTCGATTGCGCCCTGATTGGCTATCCATATCAGTTCGGGCAACTCGTCCACGACGGCCAGCTCCGCTGTACGGTTCGACATCTGAAGGTGATAGGTGAACCGTTCCAGCCACTCCGGGGCGTGCTCCGGCACCCGCCAGCGATAGAAGTTCTTACCCTCGATGCCGTTCGGCCATGCACGCATTATGAAGGGTCGGTCCTGCATGTACGGCAGCAGTGTCGGTGCGGCCTTGCGGTAGTAGCGCAACAGGTCGCCCTTCGTCAGCCCCTCCTCCGGCCAGAACACCTTGTCCAGGTTCGTTACCTGGACCTCGCGCCCATCTAGCTCCCAGGTTTCGCCATTCTTTGCCATATCCAGATGCTCCGCGTGTGATTCGCGTTATTCTATCAGGTTCATGGGTGGAGCCGTCGCTTCGCTCAGGCCGCTTGTGAACGATTCGTTCTACCGCGCTATGGGCGAAGCTGGATGACGTAGCTCGTCTGCGGGGCCAACTCCTCCATCGGC
>DASVVH010000105.1:0-8231 GCA_036386615.1 Ardenticatenaceae bacterium | reverse complement strand
CTTCCCACGAAAGGAGTAAGTTAGTGAAGCAGATTAGCAGGATTATCGTTGCACTCGTCATTCTACTCTCAGGGCTTGTCTTGTTGCCCCGGAGCAGCCTCCTCGGAGGCGTCGTCCACTGGCAGCAATTCGCTGGTGGTTACGGCGCGGATGAGCACTTCGTCTACTTGCCGCAGGTCCTGGTACGGACCACCGTAACCGACACCGAATGACCCCGCGCGGGGCACCGGGGGCAATCCGGCTCCCGGTGCCCCGCGCCCTGACCCCACACCTCTCATGTCCGAAAGTCAGCCGGGGTTGCACACCCGCCTGCAAGCGGCGCGCTGGCTATGGATGCCGCTCCTCGCCTTCTGCCTCACACGCGCCGGAATCGCCCTCGTCGCCTACGTCGCCGCTTCCTTGTTGCCGGAAAACCCGCTTCCGCCCCCCTACCACCTCCGCCCCGATAACATCCTGCTCGACGTTTTCGGCAGCCGCTGGGACACGGGTTTCTATCTCAGCATCGCCAACGAAGGCTACAAGTATGAAGGCGCGCAGTTGCCTTCAGTCGCCTTCTTTCCCCTGCTCCCCCTCTTCATCAGCCTCGTCAGCCGTCTCACCAACGACACTCTGACGGCTGGCATCCTCGTCGCCAACGCCGCCCTCCTTCTCGCCTCTATCTTCTTCTACCGCCTCGTCGCCCTTGAAGGAGACGAATCGGTGGCCGAGCGCGCCGTCTGGTACCTGCTCATCTTTCCCACCTCCTTCTTCGGCTCCACCATCTACTCCGAATCCCTATTTCTCCTCTGCGCGATTGGAGCGCTCTACATGGCGCGGCGGGGCTACTGGGAAAGCGCCGCCATGCTCGGCGTGATGGCCGCCCTCACCCGTCTCGTCGGCCTCATCGTCGCCCCCATGCTCCTCATCGAATGGTGGATGCAGCGGCGGAATCGGGAAGAGTGGGAAGAACCTCCGCCCCGATGGGCCATTCTCGCCCCGGCGCTCGTGCCCCTCGGAACCGTCGGCTACATGCTCTTCCTCCGCGCCCGCTTCGGCGATCCCCTCGCCTTCCTGCATGCCAGCGCCGCCTGGGAACGCGTGCCCCAACCCGTCTGGACCATCGTCAGCGACATGCTCCAGCCGCCCGCCGAGGGGTGGAGCGCCGCGCTTCTGGCGGGCAACCTCCCCCTCGACAACTGGATTGACCTATTCATTGTCGTACTCTTCATCGTGCTCGGCCTCGTCCTCCTGCGGCAGCGGCGCTGGAGCGAGGCCGTCTTCGTCCTCCTCGGTGCCCTCATCCCCCTCAACTCCGGCCTCCTGATGAGTCAGCGCCGCTACGTCTGGGTGCTCTTTCCCGTCTTCATGCTGCTGGCCCGCTGGGGCAAAAACCACTGGGTAGACCGCCTCGTCACCCTCTTCTCCCTCCTCGGCCTCGGCCTCTTCACCGCCCTCTTCGCCGCCTGGTACTGGGTCGGCTAATGAGGGGTTGCTTTAAGGTTAGGTTGGCAGCCGACGGTGGACGGTGGACGGTAGACGGAGGACGAAGGACGGAGGACGGAGGCAACGACCTTCAGAACCCCTTGTGACCCCCTCCGTTGTCCAACCAAAAAGCCCGCAGAGCCATCGTCCGGCCCTCCGAGCTTCTTCTCTACCCATTTTACAATTAAGAACCTGTCTTGCCGTTCATTCCGTATTCCGAGTTCCGCATTCCGCATTCCCTCAACTTTCCCCTCACTCCCCCTCCAGCCACACCTCCACCACCCGCCCCACCTTGAACAAACTCTCAACACCGAGCTTGTCACACGTATCCTCAACCGTGTGCCAGTAAGGGTAGTCGAAATCAATGAGGTCGGCGGCGGGAATCCCCTGCTCCAGGAACGGCAGGTGATCGTCAATGATGGTGTACTTGTCGCGGTTGTAAAAACCGTTCTCCGAAAAACCCAATGCATCCGCCGTCGCAAATAACACGTCAGTTAATGCGAGGTCCGAGTGCCGCTCGCGGAAGATTTGCAGGTCCGCGTCGCCCACCATGTCCAGCACCACCATCGCCTCCGGGCGGTCAACGGGCAAGGCCGACGCCATCTGTTGCGCGCCCACGCTGAAAGGCCAGCCGTCCAGGTTGCCCCGGTCCTCCGCGTCGAAGAAAGCGAGCTGTACCTGCCGCCCCTCCGGCACTTCCAGCGTCCGCGCCAGTTCCAGCAGAATAGCGACCCCGCTCGCCCCGTCGTTCCCGCCGATAATCGGCGTCGTCGGGCTGGTCGGGTCCTGATCCGCGACAGGCCGTGTATCGAAGTGCGCGCCGACCATCCGCGCCGCTCCCTCGCCCTTGACGCCGACAACATTGTGAATGGGCACCCCCATGAACTCACCATCCTGGCGAACCACAGTCCACCCTTCCGCCTCCAGCACGCTCTGGATGTAATCCCGCGTCTGCACCAGCGCCTCGCTGCCCGCCGGGCGCGGCCCAATCTCGCACTGTGCAACCGCGTGTACCATCGCCCGTTCGCCCTCGAACAGCACGTCGCCCGTGTTCACGTTCACCGTCGCTAGCGGCGGCACAGCCGTCGCCTCTAGTACCGTAGCCGTCATCGTCTCCGTCGCCGTCACCATCGGAGCCGCCATCGTAGCCGAGGCTTCAACCGTTGCGGTTGCCTCCGCAGTCGCCGTCGCGCTGGCGGGCGCGGCCACCGTTGCCGAAGGCGCGGTATCGGACACTTCCGCCGTAGAGCCTGCCCCGCCGCAAGCCGCGAGGCTCACCAGCAGCACGAGCAGCACACTGAGCACAGCTAGTCGGCACGAGAATCGAATGTACATAGGTCAGGCTTACCATTTCACCGTCAGGAATAACGCAGATGGCCTACATCGCCGTTTGCCGTTAGCGGTCGTCGGTCGTCAGTCGTCAATCGTCAATCGTCCACTTTACAAAAAAGAGCAGATGCCCGCGCATCTGCCCTGTCGTCGTGATGTGGATTGAAGTACGCCCGGAAGGATTCGAACCTCCGACACCTGGTTCCGAAGACCAGTGCTCTATCCACTGAGCTACGGGCGCTCACCGAAGGTATTGCAGAGATAATCTTACACTTTTTCAGCCGTTTGTCCAATATCCGCCCCTGGATAGACAGCCCAGCCGCCCATTCCAAAATCACAGCGCCACGAGCACCGCACCGCCTGATGCAAAAGCCTCTACCAACCCCAATCACCAGCCTTCAAACTGCTACGGGCAAAGTATGAACAGACTATTGACATACATTAAACAATCTGGTATAGTGTCTCTAATGAGCCTTTTAAGGGAGATAGACTAATGAATACGGTATTCGGCCTGCGTGACACTTCGCTCTACAACAACGTCATGGACCCCAACGGGGAATGGTCTAGGTACCTCACACGGGTCTCCTACCCCAAGGGAAAAATCGTCTATCAGCCCGAAGACAGAGGCGAGTGCCTCTACCTGATTCACAAAGGCTACGCCCGCACCTACCGCCTCTCCCCGG
Organism: Ardenticatenaceae bacterium; assembly: GCA_036386615.1. Lineage (GTDB taxonomy): Bacteria > Chloroflexota > Anaerolineae > Ardenticatenales > Ardenticatenaceae > DASVVH01. The sequence continues at coordinate 4,758 of DASVVH010000105.1, read as the reverse complement.
AAGGTCGCGAAGTCACCTTCGGCCTCTTCGGGCCGGGCGAGATGTTCGGCGAACTCGCCCTCATCGTCGGCACCTGGCAGAGCGCCTTCGCCGTCATGATGGAAGACGCCGAACTCTATCTTCTGCCGCGCAGTGCCTTTGAGGAGATGATTTCGCGCCAGCCGGAGATTGCCTACGGCCTCATGATTCGCGTTAGCGAGCGGCTACGGCAGGCTGAAGACCTCATCGAAGACCTCGTCAACCGCGACGTGACCGCCCGCGTCGCCCGAACCCTCCTCCAACTGGCGGACAGCTTCGGGCGCGCCAGCGAGCACGGCGTCGTGATTGACCTGCGAATTCCCTACCAGGAAATAGCCAACATGGTAGGCAGCACCCGCGAGACCGTCACCCGCTCCATCAGCCAGATGCAGCAGAACAACTGGGTCCGCTTGCAGGGCGGGCGGCTCCACCTGCTCGACAGCGACGCCCTTTCCCTTCTCAGTGAGTGAGAGATGTCACTGATAGCCTGCTCCCCCCGCCCTACACTCCTTTCAGTAGACCAACACGAGGAGTGCAGCCTTCAATGTGGGAATGGTGGCTCGTGCGCGCCGCAGAATATCGGGGCCTCCTCGCGGCGGCGGAATGGGCGCAATTGGCCGCCGCCGGGCGGCAGTGGCACCTCGCCCCTGGGCAGCGGCTCATCTGGGGGCCAGCGCCCGGCGTCATCCTCGTCAGCCAGGGCGCGCTGCGCCTCTCCTGCGAGGCCGCGCGCTGCCGGAACACCCTCCATCTCCAACGCGGCGACATGGGTGGAACCTTACACCCACTCTCTTGCCAGCTTTGGGCCGAGCACGCCGCCACCCTCCATCTCTTCCATCACGCCGAGTGGCTGGCCGCGCTCGATAGCGCCCCAAACATCACGCAAAAACTGCTCCGCGCCATCGCCTGGAACGCCCTTCGTGCCGAGCAGCAACTTCCGCCCTCTCCTAGTTCTGCAAGCTTCACAGCAGGATAGGAGTTACACGGTTGGTCAAGCTAACCTCTTTCCTTGTCATCCTGAGTGGAGCAAAGCTTCTTCGTTCGCCGTCAGCGGTCGTCCCGCCCAAGGGGCACCCGCGGTCGTCGGTCGTCGCCGGACGGTCAGCCTCCTAACTTCCACAAGCTAAGGATTAAACCCAATGCAACAGCCCGCCGCCGACCCCACGAGCCGCGACCCCAACCTCACCCTCTACATGCGCGAGATAAACCGTCACTCGCTCCTGAAGGCCGACGAGGAGCGCCACCTGGCGCAGGTCATGTTCATGGGGCGCGAGGCGGCGGTGGCCCTGCTCGAAGGGCGAGAGCAGACCGCCGACCTGGAACGCCTGCGCGACGAAGGGCACCACGCCCGCAGCCGCCTCATCCAGTGCAACTTCTTCCTCGTCGTCAGCATCGCCAAGAAATACCGTAACCAGGGCTTTGGCCTGCTCGACCTCATCCAGGAAGGCAACCTTGGCCTCATCCGCGCAGTGGACAAATTCGACTATCGGCGCGGCACCCGCTTCAGCACCTACGCTACCTACTGGATTCGCCAGAACATCAGCCGCTACATCGGAACCCAGCGCCACGCCGTCCGCCTGCCCAGCCATCAGGCCGAAGCCCTCTCCCGCTACAAGCGCGTTCACACTGAACTCGCCCAGCAGATGCAGCGCCAACCCTCCCTCGAACAGGTAGCCGCCGCGATGGAGATGCCCCTCGTCGCCCTCACCCACCTCCTTCAGGTCACGCAGCCCTCCCTCTCCCTCGAATCCCCCGAAGAAAGCGATGACCGCCCCCTCGGCGACGTGCTCGAAGAGCAGGGCCAGCCCGGCGTGGACGAAGTCGTCACCGAAACTCTCCTCCGCGAGGCCGTTGGCGAAGTCCTCGCCACCCTCACCATGCGCGAGAGCCGCGTCCTCGAACTCCGCTTCGGCCTCCGCGACGGCGAGCCGCGCACCCTCGAAGCCATCGCCACCCGCTTCGGCCTCACCAAAGAGCGCATCCGCCAGATAGAAGGCGAAGCCCTCAGCAAGCTCCGCCGCTCCAAACGCTCCCTCCCCCTCCGAGAATATCTCGCCTAACAACCCACCAAAAAGGAGCGACGGAGCCGCCTTCCGGCCTCCGTCGCTCCTTTTTGTTTGCCCCCTACCCGCACGACAGCCCGCCTATTGACACCCGGGAACCTACCCCCTATAGTTTCAAACGTCTACACAGCGCCGAGTATCGGCTCCTTCATTCCCTTGCATGAAGGCACGAAACTGGAGGAATAGCACCAATGACTGAGCAAGAAACCGCACTCAAGCGGCTAGAGGCACTTGTCGGCGAGTGGAACACGCAATGGGTGTCGCGCCTCGATCCACCTATCACGGTGCAGGGGCGTGCCACCTTCTCATGGCTCTCTGGGAATTTCTTCCTCTTCTATCGGTCCGAAGTTGACAATCCCGACTTCCCCACAGGCGAGTCAATCATCGGCTGCGATAACGACATGGACACCTACACAATGCTCTACTCAGATTCGCGCGGGGTGACCCGGCTATATGCCATGAGCCTGAGCAATGGTGTGTGGAAACTCTGGCGCGACGATCCGAGCTTCGCACAGCGCTTCACTGGCACATTCAGCCCTGATGGTCGCACCATTACAGGCACCTGGGAGAAATCGTCTGATGGAACAAACTGGGAGCACGATTTCGACATCACCTGTACCCGGATTTAGGCTGCCGCGTGGCTGCTACTGTCCAGGTACTTCCGCTGGTGTAGGCACCTCGTCCTGCATCTCGCGCATGCGCTGCTCCTCCTCATAGTGCACTCCCCGGCTCTCCGGCTGCCCATAGCCTTCAGGGTAGAGGTAAGTGCCGCGCTCGTCCTCTGGCTTGAGTACTTCCACCTGCAAGGGGTTCGCCTCAGCCCAGGGGTCAGAACGTACCCCCGTAATCAGCCAGGAGACTTTCATCCCTGGCGTACCGCCTGCAATCTTGAAGTGATTGTCTCGAATCTCCTCAGCAATGTAGAGGACCGAGGTAGATGGGCCAAGCGGTGTCAGTTGGTAGCGGAAGTCTTCGTTGAGGGCGGTGAACCAGGCAGGCACCTCTACCACGGCTTGACCATTGGCGTCCAGTACGACGTTACCCGTGTAGAGGTTAAGCATCTCGGACGACTCGATAGAGGCATGTTGGAGGTACTGGTTCTCTGGGTCTAATGGGTGGTCCAGCTTGAAATGTTTGGTTGGACCAGAGATGGTGCCATTGACATGGAGCGGGCCATCAATATAAACAGCGCCAGCAAACCACGCAGCTCGGCTGCCCGCCACGCCATTGGGCTTGCCATAGATGCCATTGAAGCCCTCGCCGTAGGTGCCGTATCCGTCGGTGCCTTTTGGGGGGCCAAACCCAGCCACCCCGCCGTTAACCATAGAGACACCATAGACGCCAATATCGCCATAGCCCTCGACACCGATAGAGTTACCATAACCATAGACGCCTGCACTGCTGTCGCTATCGCTATGGCCGTAGACGCCCGTGTTGTTGGTGCTATGGCCTTCGACGCCGTCGCCGTCGGTGCTAGTGCCATAGACGCCATCGTCTTCGTTGCCCTTGCCATAGACGCCTCTGCCACTGACGCTCTGGCCATAGACGCCATAGCCGCTGCTGCCAAAGCCATAGACGCCTATGTAGTCGCTCTTCGCATAGACGCCATAGCCGCTGACGGTCTCACCATAGACGCCTACGTAGTTGCTCGTGCCATAGACGCCATAGCCCGTCTCTGACTTGGATTCGCCATAGACGCCGGAGTTGTGCCCGGTGGTAGCCTCGGCGTAACCATAGACACCTTTCCCATCGGTGGTGACGGAGATCCCAAAGACGCCGGTGCCTCCGTAGCCATACACGCCCGTGCCGGTCGGCTCCGTTGCTGACCCGCGGACAGCTATAAAGGGCGACTCTCCATGGACGCCGATGCCTTCCTCCGAGGCCGAACTCCCGAACACGCCGTAGCTCACGCTGAACGTGCCATTGTTCACGCCCCTCACCCCTGCCGACTCATAGCCCGCGTTGGCGGAAGAGACCGTGCCCAGCACCCCCGCCACGGCCCCGTCACTGGTGGAGTTGGTGCGTCCATGCACGCCCGCGCCAATACCGCTCGTCGCCCGGTGCTGGCCCAGGATGCCTGCCTGCGCGCCCGTGCCGTTGGTCTCACCCTGCATGCCTGTACTCGTGTTGCTGTAGCCCAGGAAGCCAATCCCGTTGTTGGAGTAGCCATATACCCCGTAGCCACTGCCCTGGTGTGAGCCATAGACCCCGTAGCCCCGGCTCCCCGTACCCAGCACGCGCCCCCACACCGCCGCCGACCCACTGCCAGGGTTGTTCAGCGAGGCATAGAGCGAGTAGGAGTTGTTGGCTGTAACGCTACTGTTGAGAGAGAGTCCCGGCGAGGTGGAGCCGGAGAGCACACACCCCCACTGAATATCCGGCGGGCAGGCGGCAGGCGCGCGCTGCTGTTGTACACGGTCGGGGGGAGGTCCGTCGGGGGACTGTGCGGAGGCGACACCGCCGCCCAAGGCGAGCAACGCAAAAAGCAGCACGGCCAGGAACGTGGCGAGCTTGGTAGTCATAAGGCACCCCTATTGACGTGTACCCTCACAACGAGGCGGCAAGGGGTTTAGGAGTAGTATCCTGCTTTATGAACGTCCTGTCAATGAACCTATAAAATTGCGGTGGGGGTAGTGCGGCGTAGCATGGCCGCCTGAAGGAAGATAAGGACCGATTC
>DASVVH010000104.1:0-5437 GCA_036386615.1 Ardenticatenaceae bacterium | reverse complement strand
GCACTAAGCAGCTCGATACTCCTCGCAAGCGTGCCCAGGAGGAAATGTGACCTTCGGACGTATCACCGCTATTCTAGCTCTGATCTTCGCTGCACTCGTGGCGCTGGTCTTCTTTTACCCACACATGCCCTGGCTTCTGCCGGATGCCGCCGCGCGCGAGGCAGAAGGCATTGATAATCTGATGCGGTTGATGTTCATCGTAAGCATGGGCATCTTTGTCTTCGTCCAGGGCTTCCTGCTGTACTTCGTGTGGATATACCGCCACCGCTCGGACGATGACCCGGACGCGGTGGGCCGCGCCATTCACGGCGACAACAAGCTGGAGATTGCCTGGACCATCGCGCCCGCCCTGTTCCTGGTTTTCCTAACCATCTACAGCCTCGATGAATTCCGAAAGCTGAATCTGGACACCACCATCGAGGGGGCGCGGGAGGTCAACGTTATCGGCCAGCAGTTCTTCTGGACGTTCGAGCACCCGGCGGCGGGCCTGCGGGAGACCAACACTCTCACCCTTGAAGAGGGGGTTCCGGTAAGTCTCCACATCACCGGCGTGGATGTCATTCACGCCTTCTGGGTGCCGGAGTTCCGCGTCAAGCAGGATGCCACGCCAGGGTACGTTCGCACCATCAACCTCACGCCGACAAGTGTGGGTAAGTACCCCCTGCGTTGCGCCGAGTTCTGCGGGACGGGCCATTCTCAGATGCTCGCGGAGGTCCAGGTTCTTTCGGCGGCGGACTACACTGCCTGGGAGACAGAAGCACTGGCTGAGGCTTCCAACGCCTCGGCTGGCGTCGAAGCCTACGTGGAATACGGTTGTGGTGGCTGCCACGCCCTTGAGGAGGCGGATGCCGCCGCCGCAGTCGGCCCTACCCATGAGGGGCTGGGTGTCACCGCGCAGGAGCGAATCGAGGACCCCAGCTACACGGGTGAGGCCGAGACGCCGGAGGAGTACATCGCGGAGAGCATTCGCAATCCGGGCGCTTATGTAGTCCCTGACTATCCAAACATCATGCCCGCGTTCGGCGAGGACCAGATTGGCGACGAGGAGTTGGAGGCGCTGGTTCAACTGCTGATGGAGCAGGAATAACGGACGACGGACGACGAAGGACGAAGGACGAAGGGCGAAGGGCGAACGCTAACGGCAGAGGGTTCTTCTTCGGTGGAGCTAGAGTTGAAAGGGAGGCCGTATGGGGCGGCGCTTGAGTGAGATGATGCATGAATTTCAGCGGCGCAGGTGGGCGAGCGCGGGCACGTTGGCCCTGCTGCTCCTGCTGCTTGGCGGCGGGAGCGCGCTCGCGCAGGGGCCTGGGCCGGGAGAGGCGGCGTCGGGCACGCAGAACCCAAGTATCGCGGTAGCCTTCTTCGGGATTGTGCTGGCGCTGGTGGGAACCGGACTGCTGGCGGCGGTGCTCATCGGGTTCGCGTTATGGGCGACGGGGACCAGGGTGCCCTTTATTCCGCGCGGCGAGTTGCACGGCTGGAAACGCTATTTCTGGTTCAGCGTGGACCACAAGGTCATCGGCATTCAGTATTTCTGGACCAGCTTTATCATGTTCTTCCTCGGCGGTATCGCGGCGTTGCTGGTCCGCGCCGAACTGGCCGCGCCGGGACTACAGCTCCTTTCGGCAGACCGCTACAACCAGTTCTTTACCATGCATGGGACGATCATGATTTTCCTGTTCATCATCCCCATGCTGACGGGTGCCTTCGGTAACTTCGTGGTGCCGTTGCAGGTGGGCACCTTCGATATGGCCTTCCCCAAGCTGAACGCGCTCTCGTTCTGGCTCGTGCCGCCCGCCGCACTGCTGCTCTTCGCCAGCTTCTTCGTCCCTTCCGGCCCGCCGATGGCGGGGTGGACGGCCTACCCTCCCGTCTCGTTGGATGGAGGAACGGGGCAGGTGTTGTGGGCGGTTTCCGTCTTCATCATTGGGTGGAGCAGCATCGTCGGCGGGATGAACTTCCTCGTCACCATCATGAACATGCGGACCAAGGGAGTTCACTACTTCCGCCTGCCGCTCTTTACGTGGGGCATCGCCACCACCGCTACGCTCCAGGTGTTGGGCACCCCCTCACTGGCGGCGGCAGTGGTGCTCCAGTACATGAATCTAGTGCTGGACTTTCCCTTCTTCGTGGCGGATCGGGGAGGTAGCCCGCTGATGTGGCAGCACATCTTCTGGTTCTACTCGCACCCGGCGGTCTACATCATGATTCTGCCCGCCTTCGGCATCATCTCGGAGATTCTCCCGGTCTTCAGCCGCAAGCCGATTTTCGGTTATCGGGCCGTGGTATACGCGACGATAGGTATCGGCTTCCTGAGTTTCATCGTTTGGGCGCACCACATGTTCGCCTCGGCGATGCCCTCGGCCACGCGAATCCCCTTCATGCTGACGACAATGCTCATCGCAGTGCCGTCGGGCATCAAGATTTTCAACTGGCTCGGCACGCTGGCCTACGGCAAGATACGGCTGGAACCGCCGATGCTCTTCGCGCTGGCGCTCGTCTCGATGTTCGTGATTGGCGGCATCTCAGGGGTCTTCCTCGGTTCGCTGCCCGCCGACCTGCACCTTCACGATACCTACTTCGTGGTGGCGCACATCCACTACGTGCTGTTCGGCGGCTCGGCCTTCGCCATCTTCGCGGGCATCTACTACTGGTTCCCCAAGATGTTCGGGCGGATGCTGGATAGCCGCATGGGCAAGATGCACTTCTGGCTCTCGTTCATCGGCTTCAATCTCGCCTTCCTGCCGATGCACGCGGTGGGCGCGCTGGGGATGCCGCGCCGCTACGCCGATTACCCGGACGCGGGAGCGTTCTTTGAACTGAACGCGACGATTACGGTGGGAGCGTTCCTGCTGGGGTTTGCCCAGTTGATTCTGGTCTTCAATATGCTGCGCGCCTTCCGCTACGGCGAAGTCGCGGAGGACAATCCCTGGAACGCGCGAACGCTGGAGTGGCTGACGAGTTCGCCGCCGCCGCACCACAATTTCGAGGAGCCGCTCATCGTGGAGCACGACCCTTACGATTATGGGCGGCGGGTGACGAGGCCGGAGGCGCTGCCCGTACCGGGCGATTGAACATCCCCATTGTAGGGGCACAGCATGCTGTGCCCCTACTGTGCCCCTACAATGGATAGCGACTTGTAGGGGCCTGATTTACGGTAGAGTCTCTGCTCAAGGAGCATGGTTGGATGAGTACAGAATTCGCGCGGGTCGCCGCCAAATTCGAGGCGAACCAGGAGCCGGGCACGGGCGTGTCGAACGACAAGCTCGGCATGTGGATATTCCTCGCCTCCGAAGTTATCTTCTTCGCGGTGCTGATTGCCGCTGTCGTGACGCTGCGGATGCGAAATGCCGAGATATGGGGGGAGCACCACGAGGCGGCCATCGCTACCGGCTTGGCAACAATCAACACCTTCATCCTCATTATGAGTAGCGTCTTCGTGGTGAGCGCGATTGACGCGATTCAGAAGGGGAAGGAGAACTGGATGAAGTTCTGGCTCTTCCTGACGCTGGTGGGGGGGAGTGTCTTCCTCTACATCCAGAGCCTGGAGTGGGCGGAACTGAGTCACGGGCTGCAAGAGCACTTCGGCCTGGGACCGTACTTCGAGGGGGCGACGCAGAGCATTCTGGCCTCCTCCTTCTACACGCTGACGGGCTTTCACGGGCTGCACGTCTTTATTGGGGTGCTGCTGCTGCTCTACGTGATGATGCGGGCCTTCCGGGGGGATTTCACGCCGCGCAAGTACAACGCGCTGGAAATGTTCGGGCTGTACTGGCACTTCGTGGACCTCGTGTGGATTATCCTCTTCACCGTGCTTTACCTGCTGGGATAAGGGAGAGAGCGATGACGGAACTATTCGACGCCGAACGAACCGACGTTGACCACCGCGAGGCAGCGCACGAGCATCACGGCGGCTCATTTAAGCTCTACTGGATAATTGCCCTGGTACTGGGCGGCGTGACGGTCATTGAGGTCTTCCTGGCCGAGTGGCTGCCTCAACAGGGCGGCCTCGGTCAATACACCGCGAGCATCATGCTGGCGCTCTCCATTCTCAAGGCGGTGCTGGTGGCGGCGTTCTACATGCACCTGAAGTACGAGAAGCGCATCCTGACGGGCATCTTCCTGATTCCCTTCTTCCTGGTCTCGCTGCTGATGCTGGCGCTGTTTGGGAGTGGGTGAGCGGGTCCGATTACTGGCTGAACCAAGAGAGCGCCGCGCGAGGGGCGCTCTTTTTTGTGAGCTGCTGCGGGCATATCGTTTGCTTGGCTTGAGCAAATCAGATTGTCCATAACCATGCAGGTGGAAGCGAATGGAACCGACGATTGTCGCGCATTGTCATTGTGAATTGGGCGAGGGGCCACTGTGGAACCCCTTTGACGACTGCCTCTACTGGGCGGATATTGCGAAGGGGCGCATCTACCGCTACGACCCGGCGCGCGGGGAGCACGACCTGTTTCACGAGGGGCAGGGCAAGATTGGGGGCTTCACGATTCAGGCGGACGGCTCGCTGCTGCTCTTTATGGAGCGGGGGGCCATCCAGATTCTGCGCGACGGCGAGTTGATTACGGTGGTGGAGGAGATTCCCGCCGAGCGCGACACGCGCTTCAACGACGTGATTGCCGACCCCACAGGGCGCGTCTTTTGTGGCACGATGCCGGGCGAGTCGCACCCTGCCACGCTTTACCGCCTGGACCTGGATGGGAGCCTGACGCCAGTAGTCGAGAACGTGAAGCTGGCGAACGGGATGGGCTTCACGCCCGACGGCAAGGGGTTCTATTTCACCGACACGGCGGCGCAGAAGATTGACCTCTACGACTACGACGAGGAGACGGGGGAGCTATTGAACCCGCGCCAGTTCGTGCAGGTGCCGGAAGGGGATGGCTCGCCGGACGGGCTGACGGTGGACGCGGAGGGCTACGTCTGGTCGGCGCGGTATGATGGGAGCATGGTCGTTCGGTACGCGCCGGACGGCACCGAGGAGCGCCGCGTCCAGTTCCCGACGCCCAACTGCACGAGCCTCGCCTTTGGCGGGGAGGGCTTCGGCGACCTCTACGTGACGACGGCGATTGGCGAGGGCGCGCCGCCACCGGACGAGCAGGCGGGCGCGCTCTTCCGCCTCAAGCCGCCCGTGTCCGGCAAGCCGGAGTTCCTGTCGCGGATTCTCCTAGTGAGTGCGTGACTGCGATATTCAACACTGAGAAAAGCGGACCATGTGAGGATGACAGAACCGAATTTCGGAACACCTATTGCATTCTGTGAATAACTATTCTATAATGGGGCTATGAACTAGCCCTATTTTGTTGAGTGAGAGGAGAGATCAATATGCCGCCCAAAACCACAACATGGCACGCTGAACCTCACACGATAGCCAAGATAGACATCCTTAGAGGCTACTTGCAGGCGTGGTTCCGCATATTTGGCCGACAGGAGTACTTGA
>DASVVH010000103.1:0-7942 GCA_036386615.1 Ardenticatenaceae bacterium | reverse complement strand
ATACAGTTCGTTGAGCGCCAGATAGTAAACCCCGCTCCAGTTCTCCCAGTTGAAGGTATAGGCAACGTAGCCAACAACCTCACCACCCACCACTGCCGCGAGCAGGTGGCAGGCCGGGTTGTCGCCGAAACACGTTTCACGGATACGCTCCTCCGTCGTCGTAATGTATCCTTCCATGCCGTCGTGCCGCGCCAACTCCCTCATGAGCCTCAGAATGGTAGCGGCATCATCGGGCACTGCCGGGCGCACCTCCACCTCACCCATCATCCTCCCCCAAAACCTTCAAGCCGTTTGCAGGCATCCTTTGTCGCTCGCCAGTCGTTAGCCTTCGTCATTCGTCCTTTGTCGCTCGCCAGTCGTTAGCCTTCGTCATTCGTCCTTCGTCATTCGTCCTTCGTCCTTCGTCGGTCGTCAGCCGTTGGCGGTCGTCGGTCGTCGGTCGTCGGTCGTCGGTCGTCGGTCGTCGGTCGTCCTTCGTCCTTCCTCGCTCATCATCCCGCTTTCCGCATCAGAATATAACGATGGTGCGCCCACACCACCTTGAGCCACCAGGGGAGCGGTGCGCGTTCCAGCACGGCGTAGCGGTCCATCTGCGCCTTCAGTTCGGGCTGCTGGCCCGTGTAGTAGGCCATCGTGGACCATTGCCAATTCTCCCCCTCAAAGCGTTCCTGCGCGCCCTTGCCCAGCCCCAGCCGCTTCAGCACCTCCGTCGCGGGCATCACCGTGTCGGGCCAGGGCGGAACATCCAGCACCCCCTGGTCAATCAGGCGTAGCCCCTCCCCTTCCAGCACGCGGCGGGCGCGGTTCACGTCCGCCCACTCCTCGCTGAACCGCTCGAAGAACTCCCGCTCCAACAGAAACTTGCGGAGGATATAGCCCATCTGCATCCGGTTAGGCATCGCCGTGAACACGAGGTTCGCGGAGACGCGCCCCATCTCGCGCAGGGTGGCCCCCGCGTCGGGGATGTACCAGAGCGCGGCCCAGTTCCAGACGAAATCAAAGGCATCGTCACTGAACGGGAGGCGACTGGGGTCCGGCAGGTAGACGAAGGTGGCCCGGTCGAGGAGGCCAATTTCGTCCCATAGGCGGCGGACCGCCTGCAACCGCTCCTCGTTAACATCTACGACCGTAACGTGCGCGCCAAGCTGCGCGAAACGAATGGAATTGATGCCACTCGCCCCCGCCATCCCGAACAGAGGCACTTCCAGCACCGTGCGAACGCTGTAGCGGCGCAGCAGGGCTTCCAGGAAATCGTTGAGAATCAGCCGCTCGTAGACCAGCCCCAGCCCCTCGTTGTAGTCGGTCATCCAGCGACGCCACGCGTTGTCGTAATCTATCTTTTCCATAACCGTAGTTTACTGGAACCCCGGAACCAAACAACTGGCGTTCCGCCAGCTTCTTCTCACGCAGAGCGCGCAGCCACGACAAAGACGAAAAATCTTTATAAATATATGAGTCGCCATCTGTAATTCATCTATCAGCAACACTGGCCTTTTAGCAGGCCAGTACGGTTTGATACTGGCCGTTACTGGCCTTTACTGGTCTATCGCTCATTTTCACCCCTCCGGCTCTCCCCTTTCACTTGGTGCTTGGTGGAAGGTCAATTCTTTATAGGGTTAGCAATTCTAATATACTTAGCGGCCACACGGCTGAACCGGACTCATAGCTAGATTTGATAGAGGACGTATGGAACTGAAGCTGGAGCGCCCACGGCGCTTTGCCGTTCTGCGAAATCGCGGGCTGCTGACGTTGATGCTGGGCCACTTCACGGTGGACTCCTACAGTGGCATCCTGCCCATCATGTACCCCTTTCTCATCCAGCGCTTCGACCTGGACCTGAAAACAGTAGGTCTGGTCTCGCTCGCCTACATGGGCACCGCCTCGCTCTCCCAACCCTTCTTCGGCTGGATAGCCGACCGTTACGGGACGCGCTTCATCGGCGCGGCCCTCATCTGGACAGCCACTCTCTACGCCATGATTGGCTTCGCCACCTCCTTTCCCATGCTGTTGCTGCTGGCGGCGGCGGCGGGCTTCGGCTCCGGGGCCTATCACCCCTTCGGCGCATTGAATGCGAGCGCCGTGAGCCCGCCCCGGCAGCGCAACACGGCCATGTCCGTCTACGTGACGGGCGGCACGGTGGGCTTTGCGATGGGGCCACTCATCGGCGCGGCGCTCTTCACCACTTTCGGGCTGCGCGGCACAGCGCTGATGTTCCTACCCGGAGCGCTCGCCGCCCTGTGGATGCTGGTCGAAATGCGAACCGTCGCCCTGCGCCGCCGCGACAAGAACGCGCCACCGGCTGAACCTCACGCGCGCATTCCCGTCGTCCCCCTGCTGGCCGTCATCGCCGTGATGATGTCCCGCGCCTGGACCGTGCAGAGCCTAGAAGCCTTCATCCCAACGTGGTACGCATCGCTCGGCTACAGCGCCCGCTTCTACGGACCCCTCGCCAGTGTCGTCGTTCTGGCAAGCGCGGTAGGCACGATTGGCACCGGCAACTTGGCCGACCGCTTCGGCAGGCGGGCCGTCATCCTCGGCTCGTTGCTTCTGACGATTCCAGCCATCCTCCTCTTCGCCGAGTTCACTGGGCCGCCAGCCTTTGTGACGGGCGCGCTCATCGGCCTCACCGCTGCCTCGACGGCCCCGTTGATGCTGGTCATGGCGCAGCAACTGATGGTGGGGCGGGCGGGGGTCGCGTCGGGCCTGCTGCTGGGGCTGGGCTTCGTGACGGGTGCGCTGGGCGTTCCGGCAACAGGCGCGCTGGCGGACGCCTACGGCATGGAGACGGCGATGCGGGCGCAGGTGCTCGTGGTCATCGCCACGATTGGCATCGCGTGGCTGCTGCCCAGCGAGAAATTCCTCGGCTCATTCTCCGCCACGCCTCCTCCGCCCAGCCTCGCGCCGGAAGCAATGCCCGAACATCCCGTATAGCAGGGCGGGACATCAAAAAGGAGATGGCAAAGACCATCTCCTTTTATTTTGGTTGGCAGTCTCTCAGTCGCCAACGAGTTTCTGTAGCTCGCTGACGTACTGGCGCTTCGGCTGAACGCCCGTGAGCCGCGCAACCGCCGCGCCCTTGTCGAAGACGAGCACGGTGGGCGTGCCCATCACCTGCCACTCTCGCGCCGCCTTCGGGTGCTCCGAGAGGTCGAGTTGGGAGATGGTCAGGCGCTCACCCCACTCGCGGGCTAGCGCCTCGATGGTTGGCTCTAGCGCCTGACAGTGCGAGCAGGTGGGAGAGTAGAACTCGACGAGGGCAGGTTGGCCGCTTGAGACGAGGCGGTTGAGGTCGGTGGGCGAGAGGAAGGTCGGGTGGCTGGGCATGAATCGCTCCTGAGCAGGTTGGCATCTCTATGCCCTATCGAGGCAAGACGCTTGCCAGAACCATCAACCCTGTTCGGTTCGAGAGCGCTACAACCCGGCCAGTTTGGCCTCGTTGCGAGCAAGGCTGCGCTCCGCCTCGTCGGCAAGGTCGTCGAAGCCGAAGCCGATGAGTGGGTAGGCGAAGAGCATCATCCCCAGGCCGAAGAGTAGCCCCGTGACCATACGGAGGCTCCAGTTGAGCGTGCCCACTGTCGTGCCCGTGTAGAACTCAGGATTGCGCGCCCCGAAGAGCGGCATGGCCCAACTGTTCGTCTCGCGGAAGCCCCAGCCCGTCACCTCGGAGATGAGGTGGCTCGTGCCGTCCAGAGACATTGGAATGAGCATCAGCAGCAGGAGCCATACGGGAACGGGCTTGACGCGCCCGCGCCGCGACAGCAGCCAGTAGACGATGCCCGCCAGGAACGCCCCGCCGTACATCGTCACCATACGGTCGGAGAAGCCGAGCTTCCAGCCCATCTCTTCCGAGCCGATGTACTGCCGCAGGGTCAACGGGTTCGTCGGGTCCGCGCCATCCGCGACGACCTCTTGCTGGCCGTAGGTCGTGATTGGACCTTCAGGCCCGTAGAGGAAGAAGGAGCGCTCCGGCAACTGGTGGCAGGTGAAGCTATAAACGGTGTAGAGCGCGCGCCCCGGCCCTTGCAGCCCCGCCTGCATCAGCGTCGGCGCGAGCAGCGCGCCAAAGAGGAGCAGCCCGAAGAAGCCGTTGATGAACAGGAGCCAGTGGCGCGAGATGAAGGCCGCCGCGCGCTGCATACCCACCACGAATGCTCCGGCGGCAGGCGACAGCTTTGGCTCAGTCGAGAGTCTTTCCGGTTGTTCCCATTCCATGATTTGGCTCCACCTGCCCCACGCGGCAGGAAAAAGGCTGTACAGAGACAATTCTACTCATTGAAAGGCTCCCCCGCAATAATCCTACGCTCCCTGCTGGCGTTCGGTTGCGGATTCATGGGCTTGAGGGGCCGTGTCAATAGACGAGCACCAGATAGGTGTAGTAGTAGGCGAGTGGGATGGCGATGACCATGCTATTCGCCCGGTCCAGCAGCCCACCGTGACCGGGAAGAATCTGGCCCCAATCCTTGACCCCCGCGACCCGCTTCACCAGCGAGCTTGCAAGGTCGCCCCATGCCGCGCCGAGTCCAATCAGAAAGGTCAGTGAGGCCCGGTGGAAAAGCTCGAACTCAGGAGGAAGGGCGAAGCTGAACAGGGCCACGCCGATGCCCGCGCCGATGAAGTCGCCAAGAAGCCCCTCCCACGCTTTGCGGGGATTCACGGCGGGCGAGATAATATGCCGTCCGAGAAGCTTGCCAACGGTATACTGCATCACATCACTGAGGGCGACGGCGACCCCGACCAGCACTACCATCCCGACCCCGCCCAACTGCCGGAGCAGGATGACATGGCCGATAGACCAGACGAGGTAGAGATAGCCCCGCCCCGCGAAAGAAAGTTGGAGATAGAGGTTTTCAAGTTTGCCCGTGAGGATGGGCACCAGCGTGAGCAGCAGGATGGAAGCCGCCGGGAGCATGAAGTACAGCGCGGGCACGAACGTGGCGATGACAAAGGTGAGCAGAACAAGGACGCACAGGTAGAAGGTGTACTGACGCTCGACGCCGACGGCGCGCACATACTCGAAGACGACGCGATAGAAGAAGAAAAGCAGGATAGCCGCCCCCAGCAGCCCGCCGACGAAGGCAGCCAGGAGAAAGAGAGGCGTGAGCATCAGCCAGCCGAGGTAGCGCTGGCCCAGTTCTCCCGTCAGCCCGGCGCGCAAATCCTTGCGGGCGAAGAAGAGGACCAACCCCAGGCCAAAGATAAAGAGCAGGCCGATATTCCTCAGCGTGGGGAGGAAGAGCGGGTTAGCGAACGGATTGCTGTGCATACAACACTCGCAGGCGCTGGAAAATCGTCACGGACGCGGCAAGCATCGCGGCGGCCAGGTACCAGTTGTAACTCGGCAGGTTCCCCGTGAAGAGAGGATAGAGGGTGAAGAGGGCCAGCGAGAGCATCCTGTCGCCCTTGCCGAAGAGGCCGCCATAGATTCTCGGCCCGCCCAGTGCTTTGCCGAAGAGACCGAGGTACGAACCGCTCAGGACGAGGGCGAGCACCAGCGCCACGAGGCGCGCGTCGGCGTAGCCCCCGAAGGCGAGGCCGAGGAAGATGGCGGAGTCCGCCACCCGGTCTCCGAACTCGTTCTTGACCTCGCCCCAGGTGTCGGCGATGCCTGTCTCGCGGGCGATCATCCCGTCCAGCAGGTTGAAGAGCAGGCGCAGGAGGACGGCGGGCGGCACCAGCCAGAGCCAGAGATGATTCGGGCCAGCCCGCGTGAGGGCAAACCCGGCGACAAACGAGAGGGCCAGCGCTCCGTAGGTAAAAAGGTCGGGATGAACCTCGTGGCGGACGCAGAGCGCGACGAGGGGCTTCAACAGCCCCTGCCACCGGGATTTCGTCGCGTAGATTCCCATGCGCCAACTGTACAGGAAAGCGCGAGCCGGTGCAATAGGACTCTCAACTGACTTCTACAGGAAAGCGGGAGGAGGCCACCAAGAGATGAGCAACGAACGGACGGTCAACCACAGTGCCTTTGAGCGCTGGCAGGCATTCTGCGAGTCTGCCTGGGGTCCGGCGCTCATGTTCGCGTGGGCATTGGCCGAAGCGATTGTCTGGCCTGTTATTCCCGACTCGGTGCTCCTGCCGCTGGTGGCGGGTGGCCGCCGCAACTTCTGGCGAATCGTCGGAGCCTCGATAGGAGGTTCGGCGCTCGGCGTCGCGGTGATGTACCTCTTCGCGTACTTCGTGCCGGGGGCCATCGAGCCTCTTCTGGGCTGGCTGCCGCTGGTTCAGGACTTCATGATTGAGCGCGTCAACAGGAACCTCGACGAGTATGGCGTCGCCGCCTTTCTGGTTCAACCCTGGGGCGGCGTCTCGTACAAGGTATATGCGCTGTTGGGCGCGGCGCGAGGGTTCAGCCCCTGGCTCGTCATCCCCTTCGCCATCGTGGCCCGGAGCGCCCGGATGCTACTGAGCGCCCTCGTCATCGCGGGGCTGGCCCGCCGCTTCGAGTGGTTCGTCCGCAGGGTCTGGCTCTATCTCTTCGTCAGCTACGCCCTCATCTTCGGGGCCATCTGGTGGCAATCCATCACCTGCGCCGCCTGTTACCTCTCCGACTGACGCTACTCTGCCAGCGCGAGTTCGAGTTCGCGGATGGAGCGGAAGGGAATCTCCTTCGCGTACATATCGTGGAAGGAGTTGCACATCCACTCGTTGCGGAAGAGGGCAATGGCGCGGCCCTTCGTGTCTTCGAGACGGAAGGCGTTGTTGTTCCAGGGCAGCTTGTCGACAGTCTCCGGTGAGGCATCTATCCAGCGGGCGACGGTGTAGGGCAGCCGCTCCATGCGGGTCTCGGTGTTGTACTCGGTTTCGAGGCGGAAGCGCACCACGTCGAACTGAAGCTCGCCAACGGCGGCCAGAACCGGCTCGCGCCCCTGAATGCCGGGCTGGTAGAAGACCTGAATGGCCCCTTCCTTCTCAAGCTGCGACAGCCCCTTCCAGAACTGCTTGTAACGGTTCGTGTCGCTGTGGATGAGGCGGGCGAAGTGCTCCGGCTGGAAGCGCGGCATCGGCTCGTACTCGACCTCCGGCCCGGTGCAGAGCGTGTCGCCAATGGCGAACTGGCCTGAAGAGATAAGGCCAATCACATCGCCAGGGTACGCCTCCTCCACCGTCTCGCGCTCCTGCGCGAAGAGGCGGTGGCTGCTGCTCAAGCGGACCTCCCGGCCCTCGCGCGGGTGCTTGACGACCATCGAGCGCTCGAAGCGCCCGGAGCAGACGCGCAGGAAGGCTATGGAGTCCCGGTGCTGCGGGTTCATGTTCGACTGAATCTTGAAGATGAAGCCTGAGAAGTTGTCCTGTAAGGCTGGCACCAACCCCGCGCCGTTCATGGCGCGCCGCGGGCCGGGCATCGGCCCATATTCGACGAAGCTGTCGAAGAAGAGTTGCACGCCGAAGTTGGTCAGCGCGGAGCCGAAGTAGACTGGCGTGATTTCGGCGCGGTTCAGGGCCTCCTCGTCAAAGGTGGGCAGCACGCCATCAAGCAGTTCCACGTCGTCACGTAGGCGGGCCAGCGCATTCTCGCCAAGGACGGCTTGCAGTTTGGGGTCGTCCAGGCTGGAGACCTCGACGCCCGCCATCTGTGCGCCGTGCGCGGTGCGCTCGAAGAGGTGGACGGTCTGCGAGGCGCGGTCGTAGACGCCGCGAAAGTCGGGGCCGTCGCCGATGGGCCAGTTCATAGGCACGGGAACGAGGCCCAGCACCTCCTCAATCTCGTCGAGCAGGTCGAGCGGTTCGCGGGCGGGGCGGTCCATCTTGTTGACGAAGGTGAAGACGGGAATGCCGCGCTCCCGCGTGACCTCGAAGAGTTTCTTGGTCTGCTCCTCGATACCCCTGGCGGCGTCAATGACCATGACGGCGCTGTCCGCCGCCGTGAGGGTGCGATAGGTGTCCTCGGAGAAGTCCTGGTGGCCCGGCGTGTCCAGCAGGTTGACGGTGTAGCCCTTGTAGG
>DASVVH010000102.1:0-2387 GCA_036386615.1 Ardenticatenaceae bacterium | reverse complement strand
CCACATTGTCCACCTGCCCCTGCACGTTCAGCGAGGCCGACGAGGGAAGCGTCAGCACCACCGAGCCTTCCGCCTGGATGGTCGTCCCCTCCTCGTCTCTGATGACCGAGGCACTGCCAATCAGTTGCCCCGTCTCGCGCTCCTCACTGCCGCGCACAACGATGTTGCCGCTCCGCATCCGCAGCGTCACGGTTCCTTGAATGGGTACATTGTTGATGTTTCTCATAGCTCACTCCACAAAGATTTCGACGCGCTCGCCGCTTTCACTCTCGTCAACTTCCAGAATCTTCCCCTCCGCCCCGCCGCGAATCACGTCCCTCACGGCGGCGAGGTTCAGGCCGACACCACCCTCCGCCAGCCGTAGCCCCCAATCCAGCAAGCTCAGTGGCAGCGTCAGGTTCACCCGCGCGTTCTCGCCGTTCCTGTCCGAGACGCGAATCCGCAGCCAGCGGCGCTGGGTTGAGACGGGGCTGGACACATGAGTAGGGGCCTCTCTTGGCTCGTCGCTCCCCAGCGCCGCCAGCAGCTTCGCCCCATCCTCCGCGCTGATGATTCCTTCCTGTATCATGCGGAGAATCTGTAACCGTTCTTCTTTCATCTGTATACTCCTCCCTGAACATCGTGGTTTATCATCCGTGAATAATCACGTCTGGTCGTTCGCCTTCATCCTTCCAATCACGCCTCGGCAGGCATCGGCATCGCTCCGGCGGCAACCGCCGCCTCCACTTCCGGCTGGTCATGGTCCGGCAGAATCGTCTCCACGTTACGAATCGCGGGGAAGAGATAGCCGCCCAGCCCCACCGCCACCGTCGCCACCCCCGCGAAGACCATCATCAGCGACATTCCCGCGCCCCGTCCGACCCCGACCAGACCACCAAAGACCTCCGCCAGCGCCCCACCAGGCTGCATCGCTGGCTCGAACACGTAATCCGCCATCGGCCCCGCGATCAGCATCGCTACGGGCGTGCTAATCTGGGCAATCAGCCGCCGCACCGCGAAGACCCGCCCCTGCACGTCCGGCGCGACCTTCGCCTGCCAGATCGCCATGTTCGAGCCGTTCATTATCGGGATGAAGAAGATGTAGAAGAAACTGCCTGCCGCCCATAGCACCAGCGTCCCGCCGAGACCAATGACCAGCGTCCCGAACAGCCCGCAGGCGGCAATCGCCAGCAGCACGCCATGCACGCGGCGCTTCGGCCCGCCCCAGGTGCTCATCACCAGCCCGCCCAGGACCCCGCCGATGCCTCCTGCCGAGAAGACCGTGCCCAGAATCTGCGCGTTGTCGCCCGTCCGCGCCAGGACCATCGGCGTGATGAGAATATTGGCGAAGGCTCCCGTCAGGTTCGCCCCCAGGAAGACCAGTTGCAGGCCCAGCAGGCTAGGGCGGCGCAGAATGTAGCGGAACCCATAGAGCGATTCTTTCCACAGTGAGCCGTTAGCCTCCTGCCCCTCCTTGGTGGCAATGGGCTGGGGGATATGAACCACCAGCAGCGCCCCGATGGCGAAGAGGAAGGTCACAACGTCTATCGCCATCACCCCGCCGATCCCGATGAGGCCAATCAGCGTCCCCGCCAGAACCGGCGCGACGATGCCGGAGGCCGACTCCGCCAGCGACATCATGCCGTTGGCGCGGGCGTACTGCGCCTTGGAGACCATCGTGGTAATCGCCGCCGAGTAGGCGGGCCACTGAAACGCCTGGAACGCTCCCGCGAACGCTCCCGTAATGTACAGGTGCCAGATTTCCAGGTTTCCTGTCACGTACAGGAGCAGCACCACAATCGTCGAGAGTCCCGTCGCCAGATCGCTCAACATCATCACCAGCTTGCGGTTCCAGCGGTCCACCAGCGCCCCGGCAATAGGGCTCATCAGCACTGTTGGCCCAAACGAGAAGGTCGCCACCAGCGCCAGCGCCGTCGCCTGTCCCGTCTCCTGCCACGCCCAGAGCGACAGCGCGAACCACGTCATCGCCGAGCCGACCAGCGACACCAGTTGTCCAATCCACACGACCGTGAACCCAACCATTCCCTTCGGCTGCCGAGTGCTACCCTGCATGACTATCATCCCCTCGTCTGAAATCCATGAGTGTCATTCCGACCGTCCACCGTCCACCGTCTACCGTCCCATCCTACGCTTCCGCCGCGAGGCTCATCGTCGCGGGCAGCGCTTCCCCTGCGCCCTCCGTCTGAACGTGGTCCGGCAGGTCAGCCTCGACGTTGCGGATAGCCGGGAACAGATAGCCGCTCAACCCCACCGCCCCCGTCGCCAGCCCCGCGAAAACCAGCATCAGCGCCATCCCCGCGCCCGGCCCCACTCCGACCAAGCCGCCGAACACCTCCGCCAGCGCTCCGCCCGTCCGCATTGCTGGCTCGAAAACGTAATCCGCCAGC
>DASVVH010000101.1:0-3089 GCA_036386615.1 Ardenticatenaceae bacterium | reverse complement strand
CGCACGGGGCGAACATGGGCGACGCCGTTGCCGTCTTCGAGGCCGTTCACGGCACCGCACCCAAGTACGCGGGGCAGGACAAGGTGAACCCCACCGCGCTCATCCTCTCCGGTGTGATGATGCTTGAACACCTCGGCTGGGACGAGGCGGCGCAACTCGTCCGCAACGGTGTGGCGGGTGCCCTCCAGGCGGGCCGCGTCACCTACGACCTCGCCCGCCAGCGCGAGGGTGCCACCGAGGTCAAAGCCTCCGAGTTCGGCGACGAGATTGTGAACCATATGCGCTAGCGCCAGCACCAAGCAGAAGGGCCGAGGAAGTAAACTCCTCGGCCCTTCTACGTTGAACGGCGGACGTGTGAGAAGACCCCACCGGTTGCCGCATCACGCGCTTTCCTCCATAATCTGATGATATTGCAGAACTGGAGGAGCATTCATGTCCATCAAGCCTGACCGCTGGATTCGCCGCATGGCCCTGGAACACGGCATGATTGAGCCGTATGTGGACCAGCAGGAGCGCAGCGGCGTCATCTCTTACGGCGTCAGTTCCTACGGCTACGACATCCGCGTGGCCGACGACTTCAAAATCTTCACCAACGTCAACAGCGCCATCGTAGACCCTAAGAACTTCGACCCCAAATCCTTCGTGGACTACCAGGGCGAGACCTGCCTCATTCCGCCGAACAGCTTCGCGCTCGCCCGCAGCGTCGAGTACATCCGTATGCCGCGCAACGTGCTCGGCGTCGTCCTCGGTAAAAGCTCCTACGCCCGCACGGGCATCGTGACCAACTTTACGCCTCTGGAGCCGGAGTGGGAGGGGCACATCACCATCGAGATTTCCAACACCACGCCGCTGCCCGCCCGCATCTATGCCAATGAGGGCATCGCCCAGGTGCTCTTCTTCGAGTCCGACGAGGAGCCTGAAGTCTCCTACGCCGACAAGAAGGGCAAATACCAGGGCCAAATCGGCATAACCTTGTCGAGACTCTGAGCGTCGTAAGCGGTCGTCGGTCGTCAATCGTCGGTCGTCGGCCCGAAAGGCCCCATGCGCTTCCAACTCATCTCCCTTCGCGAGGCATCCAGCACGCTAGACGCGCCCTTCCAACTCGTCGAGTTGATGGCTGTCGGCGAGTACGCCTGCTACCTCTATCGCTGCGAGGGAGAGGTGCCCCTGCACCGCCACCCGGAACACGACGAACTCTTCTGGCCTCAGGACCGCAGCATCGAACTCGTGAGCGAGCACGACCGCGCCCGCGTCGAGCCGGGCCAGATGGCGCGTGTCCCGCGCGGCTGCCGTCACGGCTCCGCCGCCAACGGAGCCGCGCACGTCCTGCTCTTGAGCCGCGTGGCCCGCGCGGCCTCCCTGAACGGCCACTACGACTCTCTCTCGCCGGAGCCGCCCGCCGTCATCAGCCTCGCCGCCTCCTTGAGCGACGCGCCGCTCAATCAGCCACAACCTCTGCTCCGCTGCGACACGCTGCAACTCTACGTGGAGCGCGTCGCGGGCACCGGAGCCTCCCGCCACGCCGAGCATGACGTGCTCGTCGCGCCGCTTCACGGGAGCGCGGGCCTGCGCTGCGGCGGCATTATGACCATCGTGCAGGAGCGCGAGTTGGTGCGCGTGCCTGCTGGCTCCGGCTGGCACCTCTTCGGCCAATCCTCCGTGCTCTGGATGACCCCACGACCCGCGCCACCCACGAACCAGGGCGAAGACGGCTAATGAGCGCGCATGCCCAAATCGGGGTCGGCATCACGGTTGTCATCTTCCGCGACAGGTCGCAGACCGAGGTGCTGCTGGTCCAGCGCGGCAAGGAGCCAGCGAAGGGGCGCTGGGCGCTCCCCGGCGGCAGCATCGAGTGGGGCGAGACGATTGCCCAGGCAGCGACCCGCGAGGTGCTGGAAGAGACGGGCCTGCGCGTCACCGTTCCTGATGATGAGGCCGCCTTCACCGCCCTTGATGTCATCTCCCCTCCCGAAGAGGGCGCGCCTGGCTTCCATTACGTCCTCGTCGCTGTCGCGGCGCTGTGCGAAGATGGTGCGGAGCCACAGGCTGCCGACGATGCCGCCGACTGCTGCTGGTGGCCCCTGGCACGCCTGCACGAGGCCCAGCCTCAAGTGCTGAACCTGGAGCGAGTGGTCGAACTGGGGCGACGGCACATCAAAGCGCTGAAAGACGAGGAATAGGGGATGGCTTTTCGTCTCGGCTTCGACATTGGTGACGGCATCGAACTCGCCCTGCTCGACCACCGCCACGCCGACGCTCTCTTTGCCCTGACGGACCGCAACCGCGCCCAACTGCGCGAGTGGCTACCCTGGCTGGACGGCACGAGAACCGTTGAGGACAGCCGTGCCTTCATCAAGCGGAGTCTTCAGCAGTTCGCGGATAACAACGGCTTTCAACTCGGCATCTGGGTTGAAGGCGAGTTGGCGGGCACGATAGGCTACCACTTCTGGGATTGGCCCGACCAGAAGACCGAGATTGGCTACTGGCTCGGCGCGGAGTTTCAGGGTAGAGGCATCGTCACCCGCGCCTGCCGCGTGCTCGTAGACTTCGCCTTTGACGAGCTAGAACTGAACCGGGTCGAGATTCAATGCGCCACCGACAACGTGAAGAGCCGCGCCATTCCCGAACGGCTGGGCTTCACGCTGGAAGGTGTCTTTCGGCAGGAGTCGCGCCTCTATGGCCGCTTCGTGGACCATGCGATGTACTCGATGCTCCGCCACGAGTGGCGCTCACAAGGGTAATGTCATAGCAGCTTGTTTTGTGGGAAGTGCCGTGACCTGGGGATGAGCCAGGGTGTTGAGACTATTTTATGTGAAGCAATGCCAACAAATGCCAACATTGAGAGGCGATAGATGTTGGCTTTGATTGACATAATGTGAGAAGTGTGAGAGCACATCTACCTCAAATTGGTTAGATAGTTAGAATCAATAGTGAGAATGGGTAGTTATCGCCTCAGATGGCTTGAGGTATTATCCTGGGGGTCACACTTCAGGTGGAGGGAACCATGCAGCGCAAACGGCTCGGCATCGTCACGGGCGGTACCTTCAACAACGGCCTCATGGTGCGGCTCGACGAGAGCACCCCCTCCG
>DASVVH010000100.1:0-3315 GCA_036386615.1 Ardenticatenaceae bacterium | reverse complement strand
ATTTCCCGCACCGAGCGCCCCTCGAAAAGCGCCTGATAGAGCGCCTCCGTAATCGGTAGCTCCACCCCGTACCGCTTCGCCAACTCGCGCGCCGCCTGCACCGTGAAGACGCCCTCCGCTACCTGCGTCATCGAGGCGCGTATGTCTTCCAGCGAGCGCCCCCTGGCAAGCTCCACCCCGACGAAGTGATTGCGGCTGTGTGGGCTGGCGCAGGTGCAGAGCAGGTCGCCCAGCCCCGCCAGTCCCGCAAAGGTGAGCGCGTTCGCCCCCGCCGCCGTGCCCAGCCGCGCGATCTCTGCCAGCCCTCGCGTCATATAGGTGCTCTTCGCGTTGTCGCCTATTCCCAGGGCCTCCGCTGCGCCTGCCCCGATAGCCACGATATTCTTCAGCGCTCCCGCCAACTCCACCCCCAATACGTCCTCGTGGGTGTAGACGCGAAACGTAGGCGTATGCAGCAGCCCTTGCGCCCACTCCGCCTTCTCCCCATCCTTCATCGCCACAACCGTACTTGCGGGCAGCCCGGCGGCAATCTCTCGCGCCAGATTCGGGCCGCTTAACACCCCCACGTTGTCCTGCATCGTCTCTGGCAACTCCTCGCGAATGACCTCCGTCATCCGCTTGAGGGTGCTTAACTCCAGCCCCTTCGCACACGAGAGCAGGATGGCATCGCTCGGAATGTGCTTCCATAAAGCACGCACGTTCTCCCGCATCGTCTGCGATGGAACCACCAGCAGCACGAGCGCCGCGTCGTGTAACACCTCCGCGTCTTCCGCCGAAACGCGCAGCCCGTTTGGGAAGGGAACCCCCGGCAGGAAGCGAGAGTTCTCCCGTTGCGCGTTCAGCCGCTCCGCATCCTGCGCGCTCCGTGCCCACAGCCACACCTCCCGCCCGTGACGCGCCAGCAACACCGCCAGCGTCGTCCCCCACGACCCGCTCCCGATGACCGCGATTTTCTCACTCATAATGCACCATGTGATTTACGCTTTCGACTTGTCACCGATGCGCCGTTCCGTGCCCGCGATGAGCCGCGAGATGTTGGGACGGTGCGCGTACCAGCTTAAAAGGAAGAAGGGCGCGAGGAAGAAGAGCGAGGCATCGGGAATCACATCGTACCACGCCATCACACTACCGAGCAGCAGCGCGATGGACGACACCAGTAGTGAACCCACGCTCGACATCCGCACGATATAAGTCATCACTGCCGGTACGATGCCGACCAGCGGAATCATCCAGGGATGCAGCGCCAGCAGCGCTCCCCCGCCCGTCATCGTCCCCGCGCCGCCCTTGAAGTTCAGGAAGATGGAGTAGTTATGCCCGAAGACGGCGAAGAAGCCCGCTAGCGCCGCTGCCATCTCCACCACCTGGGAGTCGTTCCCCCAGATGAGGCGTGCCACGATGACTGCCAGCATCCCCTTCAGAATATCGCCAAGGATAGTCACGATGGCTGCCGTCCTGCCCGCCGACCGCAACACGTTAGTGCCCCCCGTCCGGCCACTTCCCACCTTGCGGACATCAACCTGCCCGAAGAGTCTCCCCGCGATGTAGCCCGTCGGGAAAGAACCGAGGAGGTATCCAAGGACAATTGCCAGCAGGTAGCTCAGATATGGGGACACAGAGGCTCGCTCCAGGTGTAAGGATGATAGCGGATGATGCCCGCGATTATAACACAGCCCTTTCCTGTCGTGCATCACCAGCCTTTCCAAGTCGGGGCTGTGTCAAAGACGCGGTGGAGGAAGGGGGACAGGAGCTGAGGCCAGTATAGGCCAGTATCGGCCAGTACTGGCGAGCGAAAAAGGCCAGTATAGCAATAGATATTTTATATGCTACTACGCTATGATGTTATAATCTGCGAGACTTTAACACAGTTCTGCTATAATTCCCGGCATGAACCCTGCTCAGAGAAGCAGGGTATAGTTGACAAGCCCGGACGAAAGTTCTCACCCCACAGAAAGCACGCTATGTCAGAATTGTCGCAACCCGTACCCACCACGACTCAGGAGCTGGACGGCGCGGCGATGGCGCGAACCATCGTCAATACTATTGAGGACCGCAAAGGCGAGAACATCGTCATGCTGGACCTGCGAAAGGTCTCGCCCATCGCTGACTACTTCGTCATTGCCACCGCCGACAACGAGCGCCTGCTGCGCGCGCTCATGCGGAACATAGACGAGGCCATGAAGCAGACCTACGGTGTGGATGCCACCTACGTCGAGGGCAACCCGGAATCGGGCTGGGTGCTGATGGATTACAATTGGGTCATCGTTCATATCTTTGGCCGCACCCAGCGCGACTTCTACCGCCTCGAAGCCCTCTGGGATGACGCTCCAGTGGTGCTTCGCATTCAGTAAGGCGACGAAGGACGAAAGACGAACGCACCGTAAAGAAAAGCCCCGCGCTTATGGCGGGGCTTTTGGTGTCTGGTGGAGATGAAGGCGGGAACCTGCCACCGTTCCTCATTCCTCCGTCCTCATCCTTCATCCCTATTCGTACAGCCAGTTGTCTCCTGCACGCTCGAAGGGTGCGAAGTCGCTATCGGAGAACCAGAGCGCCAACTCCCGCTCGGCTGTTTCCGGCTTGTCGGAGCCATGCACGAGGTTGCGGCCAATCTCGATGGCGAGGTCACCGCGAATGGTGCCCACGTCTGCCTGAAGTGGGTTGGTGGCACCGATGGTGTGCCGCGTAACGGCGGTCACGTTCTTTCCTTCGAGCGCCATTACAATGACTGGGCCGGAGGTGATGTAGCTGACCAGCCCTTCGTAGAAGCCCTTGCCCCGGTGTTCCGCGTAATGCTCTTCGGCCAACTCGCGGCTCACCTGCATCATCTTCATCGCCGCAATCTTCAGACCCCGCGCCTCGAAGCGCCGGATAATCTCGCCACTCAACCCGCGCTGCACCGCGTCGGGTTTTAGGATAATCAATGTCCGGTCCATCTGCGTCATGCCTCTTTGAGTCTATTCGCGTCATCTGCCCGAAACGGTGGGCGGGCCTAGTCTAGCACAGTGGTTTCACACGTCAACCAAAAATGGGGAGGGATAGGAAAGATGGCTGGATGAGGGCTGATTATGACAAGTAGAGCCTACCAAAGCCAACCTTGAAAGGCGAATAATACCAGTTAGCAGAGGGGGTAGTGCATTAGGTGGGGGTCGCCGAGGATTACGAGGCGCAAACGACGCACCTCTCCATCCCCGGCTTGTATCTTAACAGTAGCTGGATACGCTAAGGTATCGGCGATCCAGTTGGGACACGCGCCAGGTGACGTTGTATCCCCGGCAAAGCGGGCGAGCTTGGTAGTGTAGATAAACGCCCTGGCGCGTG
>DASVVH010000099.1:0-2826 GCA_036386615.1 Ardenticatenaceae bacterium | reverse complement strand
ATGATAACCAGAGGCACCAACAGGCCCGCCAGCACGGGGCGGCGCGCATCGAGGGCTACAATTATGAGGACTACCGCGAGGAGTTGTATCGCCCCAACCTGCCCGACGCGAAATAACAGCAGGCACATGATGAGCGACAGCGCGTAGAAGAGGGCGAGGAGGGAGGCGGGCAAATCAACGCGGTGCAACCGCTTCAACAAGAAGAAACAAACAGCCATGAGAACCAGGGTAATTCCCATGTATAGCCGCCATGCCGTATGAATGGGCAGCAGACTCAAGGGGGCGAAAAGCCATGCAATCCAGAGTACGTATTGATAGGGAAGGAGGTAAGGACCATACCCAATATAGGGAGACAACCCGTTGCGGACTTGTTCTCCAGCGCCATAGTAAATTGTAAAATCGAGTAAGTCGCTGCGGGTGCCATATCGGTAAACACCAACGATAATGCCGACGGAGACGAGTAAGAGGAGGAGATGCGCTAGCGGGCGCAGCACACGGCGTGGTAACGGAATCAAGGTAAATGGCTCGACAGCCGCCCGGCTGGTGCCCTGAATTGCGGCATCCGGTTCGAGGGCTTGCCTGATGGCTGGACCTGACGGCGCATCATACACCCTTGCCGCTTCTGGAGATTCTAGATTCATAGGCAATCGCTTCTTTGTCGGGGGTAAACCTTGCGCGATTGAGCGCCGGGAAGGTGGTAGCACACAACGCGCTCACAGGCGCGTACAGCGTCAGTTCCATAATAACCCAACTTTCTCAAAAGTCCCGATTCAGGGCTTACGAACGCAGGGCTGTGTTACAAGTCGCGCGACTTGTAACACAGCTTAGGGGATACGTAGAAGGTACCTGTCCTTGTACTGGCCTTTTTTGCTCGCCAGTACTGGCCGATACTGGCCGATACTGGCCGTAGTCCCCTCTCGCCCGCTCCGCGCCCTGCTTCTCCCTCCTCCCCGACTTTGATACAGCCCTACTTACGAACGCTCCTCCCTTCCTGTATACTCTCCTCTGCTTTGCTGCTATCTCCTATTGTCTCCACCGTCACAAGAGGCTGCAATCATGTTCGACCACCTTGACCACGTTGGCATCGCCGTTGAAGAGGTAGACGCCGCGCTCACCCTCTACCGCGACCTCTTCGGCATGACGGTCACCCACGACGAAACAGTGCTCGACCAGGGCACCCGCGCCATCTTCCTCTCCGCCCCATCTGGCCCCGACCTGGAACTGCTGGTCGCCCTCGGCCCGGAGACCCCCATCGGTAAATATCTCGCCAAGCGCGGGCCCGGCATCCATCACATCTGCTTCGCCGTCCCCGACCTCAATGTTGCCCTCGCCACATGCAAGGCACGCGGCTTGCAACTCATAGATGAAACGCCACGTATCGGGGCGAAGGGCAAACGCCTTGCCTTCATCCATCCCAAATCCGTCGGCGGCGTGCTCATCGAACTCTACGAGGCACATCAACCGGAAGCCAGCTTGCAGGCGGAATGAGGTGAGCACCCGCTTTGGCGCATTCCTGACTATAATTCGCCTCTGACCGAACTTACCTCTGCATCCATAGCAGGAACCCTGAAGAATGCTGAACCTATCAAACTTTCCGAGCCTCACGAGCCTGACGCTCTCACACCTGTGGAACCGCGACTATGACGTGGAGCACCACCGCTTCCACGTTAGAACGGAGGATGGCGTTCGCATCGCGGGCATCCACCTGAACCGCCGTGACAGCGAGACGCTGACCCTCTATGTTCACGGCTTCATGTCCAACAAGAACCACCGTGCCGTGCCCGGCTTTGTGCAGGCGCTCTCCAACCTCTTTGACGTGATGGCGATTGACTTACGAGGGCATGGCGAGAGTGGGGGTGGCTGCACGATGGGCGCGCGCGAGGTGCTGGACATCGAGGCGACGGTCCAGTATGCCCGCTCCCTCGGCTACCGCCGCGTTATCACCATCGGCTCCTCGATGGGCGGTGCCTCTGTCATCCGCCACGCCGCCATCTACGGCACGCAGGACGGCGTCGTCACCATCGGGGCCTTCGCCGACCCGCAGGAAATCGGCCCTCCCGCCACCGACTACGGCCTTCAACTCCTTTACACCACCGGGGCCGTCGGCGACTGGTTGAGCTATCTTGTGCGCGGGACTCGTCTCGATGCTCTGCACGCGCACGAGTCTCCGTTGGAACTCGTCGGCAACATCGCCCCCATTCCCCTCCTGCTCATTCATGGCGAGTGGGACTACACGGTTCACCCCACCGCCGCACAGCGCCTCTACGACGCTGCCAACGAACCGAAGGAGCTGGTCATCGTCCCGCGCACAGGCCACGACCTCCCGCTCCTCACCCAGGCCACCGCCAACCGTATTCAGGAGTGGGTGCGCCGCCACGACCTTGAGGTTCCGGATGCGGGATACGAGATGCGGGAAGCGGGATAACAACGCTTTGGCTCAAGAGGGGTGCGCCCGTTGGGGATGCGCCCCTCTGTGTTCCATTCATTCTACATTCTCTGCTGTCCCTCGGCTCCCTAACGACCTAAATCCTCAAGAACGTAGCGGCCCGGCACCCCTCATGCTATACTTTGTTATCAATACGTGTTGTATAAGTCACAAGAGGGTGGTGAACCGTGTCTCCACAAACTGTCACGATAGACTCATCCGGGCACCTCACTTTACCCCAACCTGCTTTGGATGCATTGGGCATCGAGGGAGACAAGGTAACGGAGGTCGTTCTTGAACTGACGGGGGCAGGAGTGGTCATTAAGCCAAAAGGCGCACTTTCTCCAATTACGGCACGTATCGCCGCTATGAACCTGCCCGTCGCAGACTGGGAGCAAATG
>DASVVH010000098.1:0-4048 GCA_036386615.1 Ardenticatenaceae bacterium | reverse complement strand
CGTAGGCCCGCCCGTAGCGTGGGTTCAGGTCCAGCGCCTCTTGCAGCCACTGCCGCGCCTCTTCCGGCTGCCCTAGCTGGCGGTGAACCGCGCCCAACTGCGTCCGAATGCGCGGCGAGGTCGGGTCCAGTTGCGCCGCGCGGCGGTAGGCCGAAAGCGCCTGAGCCATGTCGCCCTTCACCTCGCACAGCAGCCCCAACTCGAACAGCACCTCCATCTGGTCGCCGTCCAGGGCCAGCGCCTGCTTCAGCGCGGGAAGCGCCTCGTCGTACCGCTTCTCGCGCCGTAGCAGTGAGCCGAGCGAGGCGAAGGGGCGCGTCGCGCGCGGCTCCAGCCGCAGTGCCCGGCGATACGCCTCTTCCGCGCCCTTCGGGTCGTCAGTCGCCTCAAGCGCATTGCCGAGGTCCACCAGCCAGTTAGCCTCTTTCGGCTGGGCGACGCTCGCCCGCCGCAGGTGTTGCAGCGCCAACTCGCACTGCCCCTGGTTCAGCAGCAGCAGCCCCAGGTTGTGGTGCGCCTCTGCCTCGTTCGGGTGCGCCTCAAGCGCGTGCTGGTAGCAGAGCTGCGCGCCCTCGCTGTCTCCCGCCTCCTCGCGCAGCCGCCCCAGTTGAACGTGCCAGTCCGCCCGCCCCGGTTGGAGCGCCAGCGCCTGCTCCCACAGCCGCATCGTCGTCTCGCGGTCAGGGGCCAGCCCTGCCGCCGCCGCCGCTGCCGTCGCCTGCTCCGCCGACTCCATCACGGCGGCCTGCTGGAACGCCTGGAACGCCTCCGCGCCCCAACCCAGCGCCTCGTAGGCCCGCCCAAGATAGAAGTAGCCCAGCCCCGAAGGCGCGTGCGGCAGCGCCATCTCCAGCGTCCGGCGCGCCTCTTCGTGCTGCTCCGCCATCGCCTGAATTGTGCCGAGCGTGACGCGGAAGCGCTGGTTGTCCGGCTGGTGTTCCAGCGCCAGCCGCACCTGCGTTGCCGCCTCGTCCAGCCGTGCCGCCGCCTGATGCGTCTGCGCGATTTGATGCAGCGTCTCCGCCTGCAAGTGGCTCAACTGCCTCTGAATCTCGACAAGCTGGTTCAGGTCGTTCGCGCCCGCCGCCTTTTCCCACGCCTCCACCAGGTCCGCTGTCGTCTGCGAGGGCACAAAGGTCTCCGCCTTCGCGCGGGTCGTCACCACTGGCTCGGCCAGCTTCGCGGGGATCGGCGCGGCTTCGGGTTCGGGCCGCCGCTCCGGCTTGGAGTACGCCTCCGGGTCCGCCAGCCACAGCACCAGCTTTCGCAGCGAGGGGTCCGCGAAGCGGTAGTGCTGCATGGAGGTGGTCCCATCCCCTACCAGCAACGCATCCAGCACTCCCGCTTCGAGGAACTGCGGCAGGCTCTTTCCGGCCAGCCGTGCCGCCTCGTGTGCCGATACAGGCCCCTCGTTCTCGCCCAGCGCCAGCGCTTGCAGCGTCTCAAGCGCCTTCGCGCGCGGCATCTCCACATCGCCCGCGCGGTTCAGCAGCGAGAAGACCAACTCCGAGAGCCACTTGTGCCCGTCCTCGCCGCCGAACTGCTGCACGATTTCCCGCAACTGCTCCGCGATGGCGGGCCGCTGCACCAGCGCCGCCAGCCCCGGCACCGTCGCCACCATCAGTTCCAGTGCCTTCTGCGCCGCCGGAGCCAACTCGCGCAGCAGGTTCGACAGCGCGACGCTCGGCGGCAGCGGGTCCAGCATGTAGTAGCGGCGGTGCTGCCACGCCGTCGGCAGTGCCAGCGCCGTGTCGGGGCGCAGGGCGACGACCCACCGGCAGCCCGGCCAATCCTGCTCCAACTCTCGAATCACGTTGTCCAGCGCCTCCGCCGAGCCGTTCGCCGTGAAGCTTGGCGATGGGTCCAGCAGGAAGAAGAGTGAGCGCGACCCCTCCTCAAGCGACTCGCGCAGCGTCGCGCGCGAGATGGGCAGCCCGATGTGCCACAGCGCGTTCATCAGCAGCGCCTCGCCCGTGTCGCCCAGCCGCGCCAGCGGCAGGTAGAAGGGAATCGGCGCGCTGCTCTCTTCCAGCGCTCGCTGCGCCGCCTCCCAGGTCAGTGCCCGGAACAGCGTGCTCTTGCCGCCGCCCAGCGCCGACACCACGACGGCGGAACTGTGCCGGACCAACGGCCCGTTCGGGTCGTTATCCGGGCGGAAGTGGTCAAGAAATGCCTCGATGTCCAGCGCCTCGCCGCGCCGCTGGAACCGTGCCTGCTCCGACTCCAGAATGGCCGGACTGAGCGTCACCGGCAGCAGAATGCGGCGGGCCTTCCGCAGCAAATCGTCCGCCTGGAGACGTTCGAGATAAAGTTGGATGGACTGGCTTGTCATGGTAGCTCCTTGGGGATGGGGACCAAGGCTTCGTTAATACGACAATCACGCCTTAGAACAAGTGTTATGGCTGTAATGACTCTGTTGTAGCGGCGGGCCTCGTGCCCGCCCGCGCCGTTATCCGTTGGCATTCGTCATTCGTCGTTCGTCATCCGTCGCCCTACGTGATGAGCGTGTACGCCAGGTAACACACCCCTAACCCGATGGCGACCAGCAGCACGCCCGTACCCGTCGCCGTCCGCACCAACTGCGTCACTGCCTGTATCAGCGTCGTCGTCGCCTGAATCGTTTCGGGAATCCCCTTCTCTGAGATTGCCTCGTCCGCGATGCGTACCGACTGCCGCGCCAGCCCCTTCATTGCCTGCTGGTACTCGCGCGCCAGAATCGTCCACAGCCCGGCCAGCGCCGACAACATCCCTACCGCGAAGAGGCTGGCTGCCATCGCCAACCGCAAATCCTCCGCTGTCCAAGACATAGCAATCTCCTTCAGTCGCCAAGACAGACATCAAGTGGAGACATCATTGGTTTGAGTAGGTCGCAAGTCAGCTTCCACTTTCCCCCTCTGGCCCCGTGTGAATGCCCTGGTGTTCTACCAGTTCGCGTTGCAGGTAGTGCAAGCTTCGAGTCCGTGCGGGAGGGTGGCTCGCCATCTTATGTGAAGAAGGGCCTACCAAAGCCTACCTGAGAACGAGATAAAGTAGGCTTTGATTGACATAATATAAGAGGATGGAGACAAATCGCACCTGTTGGCTTTTTCCTAGCGTCTTGGCGTCTTTGCGTTATGCCGTTCATCCGTTGCCGTTCATTTTGCTAGGGGTTACGTGTATTAGTACACAATGTTGGCATACAGGTTCACCCTGTCACGAAGGGCAGTCGAAGCGTGCTAACGCTCTACGCTAGGCGTGTTGCTGGGTGGATCCTTCACTTCGTTCAGGATGACAAGTAAGGAGCTAGACCCTACTTGATGTACCTGTGTGTTAACCTCGTGAAATAGTACGTTTATCCGTTAGGGATCGTCAGTCGCTGTCGGCGTGAGGATTTTTCCCCACCAACAAAAAGAGCCGGAGCGTTTCTGAAACCCCTCGGCTCTTCTGTCGCACCCGGCCTGTAATATGGGCAACCCCATCAAGTATCCTTGGAGGTGTTGACCGTGAAATTCGGCTTTGTACTCCCCTTCGGCGATGCCCGCGCCGTCGCCAACCTCGCCCGCGACGCCGAGCAGGCAGGCTGGGACGGCATCTTCGTCTGGGAACCTGTGTGGGGCATTGATGCCTGGGTCTCCCTGGCTGCCGCCGCCATGCAGACCGAGCGCATCCGCCTCGGCACCATGCTCACGCCCATCTCGCGGATGCGCCCCTGGAAACTCGCCAGTGAAACCGTCACCCTCGACCATCTATCCATCGGGCGCGTCACTCTCTCCGTCGGCCTCGGCGCGCTCGACTCCGGCTTTGAAGCCTTCGGCGAGGTCACAGACCGCAAGACGCGCGCCGAACTTCTCGACGAAGGGCTGGACATTCTCACGGGCCTCTGGCGCGGTCAGCCCTTCAACTACGATGGCAAGCACTACAAGGTCAAGGAAACCGACTTCGTTGTGCCGCCCGCGCCCGTGCAGCAGCCGCGCATTCCCATCTGGGTTGTCGGTGCCTGGCCGCGCCCCAAATCCATGCAGCGCGTCCTGCGCTACGATGGGCTGCTGCCGAATGTCATGGGCGACGA
>DASVVH010000097.1:0-3602 GCA_036386615.1 Ardenticatenaceae bacterium | reverse complement strand
TTGCCCGCGAGGCAGTCGAGCAGGGAGCCGAGGTCGTCATCGCGGCAGGCGGCGATGGCACCATCAACGGCGTCATCAACGGTCTTGCGGAGCAGCCCAACGTGCGGCTCGGCATTCTCCCGACTGGCACCGCCAACGTCTGGGCGAGGGAAAGCGGCCTCGCCAACGTCTCGCTCCTGGGGCCGAACCTCGAAGCGGCGGGCGCGGTCCTCGTGGATGGCGTCACCCTGCCGATTGACGTGGGCAAGGCGGGCGATGACTACTTCCTGCTCATGGCGGGCGTCGGCTTCGACGCGCTCGTCACCCGTCACATTGACCTGGACATGAAGAAGCGGGTGGGCGCGCTCGCCTATGCCTGGACCGCCATCAAAGAGGCGCGGCGGTATCGCGGCGCGCGCGTCCGCATCACCATAGACGGTGTGGAATCCACCTACAGCGCGTGGCTCGTCACCATCAGCAACTCCAAGCTCTACGCCCTCGTGCCCCTGGCGGTGGATGCGAGTGTCACGGATGGCCTGCTGGACGTGGGCATCTTCACGGGACGTAGTTGGCCCGCCATCCTGCGCCACGCCATCGGCATCGCTCTGGGTCGCCATATGCACGACCCCGAAGTGAAGTTCTTTCGCGGCAAGGAGATAATCGTTCAATCCGTGCCGCCGCTCCCCGTGCAGGTGGACGCCGAACCGACGGGGCAGACGCCGATGACCTTTACCGTCGTCCCGCAGGCCCTGCGCGTCATCGTCCCCCGCGAGATGGCGGGTTCCCTGAGCGAGCAGGTACCCGTCGCCGTTCCATCTTGACGACGACCGACGAATGACGACCGACGACCGCCAACGGATGAACGGCAGTGACGTAACGCAAGGGCGCACTGGATACGGCCACATGGTTCGGACGTACTCTGTCACGCCAGGAGCACTATTGCGGGGCTTCCCCGGCACGCTGTAAGACCGGACGACGCCGGACTCGGAGTTTGTATGCCTGGGTCTCTGGTATCGCAGACCCGCGACGGAGATGGTTATGCTTCGCACCCCCTTGTGTGACTTTTTGGGAATAAAGTACCCTGTGCTGAATGCGCCGATGACTGGCACCGCTGCGGCAGACCTCGCAGTTGCAGTATCTACAGTGGGCGGCTTCGGCATGATTGGCGGTACCAGTGGAAACGGGCCGGACTGGCTGCGCGCACAGGTTCGGGCGGTGCGCGCCCGAACAGACCGCCCCTTCGGGGTTGGTTTTATCTCTTCCTTTGATAATATTGATGAGCTGGTGCAGGTCGCGCTGGACGAGCGGGTTGCGGCAATCAACCACTCCTTTGCCGATCCGACACCTTACATCGAGGCGGCTCATGCCAGAGGGATTCGGCTCTTCGTACAGGTGCAGACCGTTGCACAGGCGACCCGCGCCGCCCGCGCGGGTGTGGACCTCATCATCGCGCAGGGAACCGAGGCGGGTGGGCACACCGGCAGCCTGGGCACGTTAGCGCTGGTGCCAGCCGTTGTTGACGCGGTTGGAGATATTCCAGTCGTCGCGGCAGGAGGCATCGCGGATGGCCGAGGTCTCGCCGCAGTGCTGCTTCTAGGAGCGGTTGGAGGCTGGCTGGGAACACGCTTCGTGGCTAGTCACGAGTGGGGCGGTCAGGCGTGGGAACAATCCGCGGTCCTGGCGGCGACCTCGGACGACACCGTGCGAACGACCGTCTATGATCAGGTACGCGAAGCACCTTTTCCCGATGGAATTGCTGACCGTGTGCTGCGAAACAGGTTCAACATCGAGTGGGAGAACCGCGCAGAGGAGATTGCGGCGCGGCGAGCAGAGCTGCGTGGCGAGTTGCAGGCGGCTGCCCAGCGGGGCGACTCCAGTGTGGTAGACATCAGTGCCGGGGTGGGGGCGGGCCTTATCCACTCGCTTGAAGCCGCTGGCGAGATTGTCCGCCGCATCGTAGACGAGGCCGAGCATATCCTGCGTGACCGACACATGGCGTTTCTGCGTGACGAGGACCGTTAGGCTTGCTACCTCCTGTTATTTGTTAACACCTTTAGGAGTTACGTGTACGGATACACAAGGTTGGCATACAGGTTAGCCCAAGCACGATGGGAGGGGGAAACGTGCTAACGCTCTACGACAGGCATGTTGCTGGGTGGATCCTTCACTTCGTTCAGGATGACATGGCTGTAGCTAGAGCTTACTTGATGTACCCATGTGTGTTAACCTCGTGAAACAGTACACGTAACTCCTATTCTTATATCGCTACCCGCTGATATCCACCGAACTTCGATAACCCCTGTGTGTTCACTTTTATGTGGCGGTGTCCAGGCGCACCAACAGTAGGCGCATTAGGCGAGGGCACAAGGGTCTTTATAAAGATGACGTAAGTCGTTATCTCATATCTCGCATCTCGCATCCCGTATCCCGCATCCCGTATCCCGCATCCCCCAAGGAGCAACCATCAGGTGTTCAAGCGCATACTGAACCTCCTCCTCATCCTCGTACCCGTTGCCATCGCCGGAGAGTACCTCTTTCATTTCTCTCCCCTCGTGCTCCTGATTCTTTCGGCGTTAGGAATGATTCCTCTGGCGGGGCTGCTGGGCGAGGCGACCGAGGAGCTTGCCCTGCACACTGGCCCGCGCATCGGTGGCCTGCTGAACGCCACCCTCGGCAACGCGGCGGAACTGATTATCACCGTCGTCGCCCTGCGGCGCGGCCTCGTCGAACTGGTGAAGGCGTCCATCACTGGCTCCATTATCGGCAACCTGCTGCTCATTCTGGGCGCGAGCCTGCTGCTCGGCGGCCTCAAGCATGGTCGCCAGACCTTTGACCGCCGCGTCACCGGCCTTGCCGCCACGCAGATGACCCTCGCGGTGATTGCCCTCGCCATCCCTACTCTCTTCGCCATCCCGCGCGAGGGGCAGATTCTGCTCCTGAGCGAAGAGGTCGCGGGCGTGATGATTCTTCTCTACGCCCTCTATCTTGTCTACAGCTTCACTCAGGGCGCTGCCGACCCGCATGTGGAGATGGAAACAGGCGTAGACACGCACGAGACGCACACCCCGCGCTGGAGCGTCCCCGTCGCGCTCGGCGTGCTCGCGGTCTCCACCCTCGCCATCGTCTTCCTCTCCGAGATTCTCGTCGTCGCGGTGGAAGAGGCCGTAGAAGGGCTGGGGCTATCCGAATTCTTCCTCGGCATCATCCTCATTCCCCTCGTCGGCAACGTCGCGGAACACCTCGTCGGCGTCACGGCGGCCTACAAGAACCAGATGGAGTTGAGCCTTGCCATCTCGCTAGGCTCCTCCTTGCAGATAGCCCTCTTCGTCGCGCCCCTCCTCGTCTTCATCTCCCTCTTCGTCGGCCCGGAGCCGATGAACCTCGTCTTCACCCAGTTCGAACTCATCGCCCTCGCGGCGGCCTCGCTCATCGCCACCTTCGTCTCGCTCGACGGCGAATCGAACTGGCTCGAAGGCGCGCAACTGCTCGCCGTCTACGCCATCCTTGCCTTCGCCTTCTTCTTTGTCTAACCTCCACGGGGCCAAGAGGCTACCCTTCATCGTTATGTCAACTAAGGCTTACATTATCGCCCTTCAATGTAAGCTTTTGTAAGCCCTACTTGT
>DASVVH010000096.1:0-3609 GCA_036386615.1 Ardenticatenaceae bacterium | reverse complement strand
ATAAGTTCCTCGCAGCCGAAGATTTCCGCCGTGCCCGCCGCGACGCGGCTCTTGAAGACATCATGGCGCGGTTCACGGGCCGCTCCGCCGACCTCATCCCGTTCGAGGACGTGAAGCAAAAGCTGCGAGTGACCAGCACCTCCCAACGAGGGCTGCAAGAGATTCCCCTGGATGGCATCGTCGGCAGCGTGGGCCGCTACACCGATTTCACGCGCAGCTTCCTGCCCCGCAAGTCCACCGACGAGGAGCGCTGGGCCAGGGTACAGGTGTACATGAACGAGTCGGGCTTCGACCCCATCGACGTCTACAAGGTGGGCGACGCCTACTTCGTCCTGGACGGAAATCACCGCGTCTCCATCGCGCGCCGCCAGGGCATGAAGACGATTCCGGCCTATGTGACCGAGGTGAAGACCAAAGTGCCGCTCTCCCCCAGCGCGCAGCCAGACGACCTGATTCGCATGGAGGAGCAGGCCCGCTTTCTGGAGACTACGGGGTTGGACCAGACGCGCCCCGATGGAACCTTTGAAATTACCCTCCCTGGCCGTTATCGCCTCCTGGAGGAGCAGATTGAGAACCACCGCCGGGCGCTGGAGGAGAGACGCGGCTATCCCGTCCCTCTGCCGGAAGCAGCAGCCGATTGGTACGACAATGTCTACCTTCCCGTCGCGCGCGTCATTCACGATAGAGGCATCCTGCGGGACTTTCCGGGCCGCACGGAGGCCGACCTCTACGTCTGGATTAACCAGCACCGTGAGCAGTTGGAGCAGGCGCTTGGCTGGGCGGTGGCTTCAGCCGACGCGGCGGTGGACCTCGCCGAGCAGGTCAGCCCCCAGCCTGAGCGCGTGGTCGCCCGCCTGGGCGAGAGATTGCGGGAGGCGCTCACGCCGCCGGAGTTGGAATCCGGCCCGGTAACGGGGACGTGGCGTCGTCAGAGGGTGGACACCAGGGAAGGGGACCAACTCTTCGCCGATATTCTTGTCGCGGTAAGTGGCGAGGAGGTCGGCTGGCAGGCGCTCGAACAGGCCATCGTCGTCGCCCAGCGCGAGGGTGGGCGGCTGCTTGGCCTGCACGTCGTCCCCTCTCCCGCCCGCACAGAGGGTTGGGGGGTAGAAGCGATGCAGGCGCGGTTCCGGCAGCGCTGCGAGGAGGCGGGCGTGCCGGGGCATCTCGTGGTGGAGGTGGGGTCGGTGGGCACCATCGTCCTCGACCGCGCGCGTTGGACCGACCTCGTTACCGTCACCCTCTCGCATCCACCGGGAAACCAGCCTCTTTCACGGTTGCGGTCAGGCTTCCGGGTTCTGGTGCAGCGTTGTCCGCGCCCCCTCCTCGTCGTCCCAGGGGAAACCAGACCATTGAAGAGCGCCCTGCTGGCCTACGACGGCAGTTCCAAGGCTGAGGAGGCCCTGTTCGTCGCGGCCCACATGGCAGCGCGTTGGAACACCTCACTCGTCGTTATCACGGTCATCGGGGATGGACGCGTGACCAATGCGCTGGCCCGTGCCCAGGAGTACCTAGCCCATGTTGGGCTGGAAGCGACCCTTGAGCAGCGCACCGGCTCCGTTCCCGACAACATCCTGCAATGCGCGAGGCACTACGACAGCGACCTGATTATCATGGGCGGCTACGGCATGGACTCCGTGCGCGAGGTCGTATTGGGCAGCGCGGTTGACGAAGTGCTTCGTAACGTGCGCCGTCCCATGCTCATCTGCCGCTAGTTGCGACCACCGACGACTGACGACCGACGACCGCTAACTGCACACGACGCGCACACTAGAACCGTGTGCTCCCAGGAACAATGCCCTCCTGCGTGACGCCTGAACAGGACTCCTGAGTGACTTCACTACATCAACGACTCTCACTGAGCGGCGACGACTGGCTCTTCAAGGGCTTTCTGGAAGAGGAATGGTTCCTGCGCGAAGCCCACGACCCGAACACCAAAGACCCGCGCTGGTGGCGGGCGGGGACGGTTCCCGGCTCTGTCCATTATGACCTGTGGCGGCACGGTGAGATTCCCAACCCGCACTTCGAGCGCAACACGCTCCTGATGGAGTGGGTGCCCCAGCGCGTCTGGGTCTATCGCAAGCGCTTCACGGTGGATGAGAGCCATGAGGGCAAGCGCGTGCAACTGCGCTTCGAGGGCGTGGATTACGAGGCGCATTTCTACCTCAATGGCGTTCACCTGGGCGACCACCGCAGCATGTTCACCCCTGCCCTCTTCAATGTGAGCGACGTTCTGCACTATGGAGAGGAGAACGTGCTCGCCGTCATCATCGAGCCTGCGCCGCGCGAGCAGCCCCAACTTGGGCGCACGAGCCTCGTCCGCACCTACAAGACGCGCATGAACTACTGGTGGGACTTCTGCCCGCGCTTCGTCCATCTCGGCATCTGGGACGATGTAGTGCTGGAAGTAACAGGCCCGGTGCGTGTCGAGGACGTGTGGGTGCGCCCCACCCTCTCCGATGATTTCCAGCAAGCGACGCTTCGCGTAGAAATTCAACTCTCATCCTCCGAGGCCACCACAGCTACCATTGAGACGATAATTCGCTACGGCGATGAGGTGGTGGCTCGCCATCAAGCGGAACAGCAACTTCAGGTTGGGGAAACAGGGGTTGAGGTAGAGTTGGAGGTCCAATCACCGCACCTATGGTGGCCGAATGGCTACGGTGAGCAGCCACTCTACCATGCTGAGGTGCGGGTGCTGCTTGGCGATGGTGAATCCGACAGCCGCGAGGTGACCTTCGGCATGCGGCGCGTCGAGTGGGTCCACAATGAGACGACGGATGAAAGCGCGCTGGCCTATACTCCTGTCGTCAACGGGCGCAAGCTCTACATCAAGGGCTGGAACTGGGTGCCGATGGATGTGATGTACGGTGTCGAGCGCCCCGCTAAATTGGAACGGCTGCTAGCTCTCGCCCAACGTGCCCACGTCAACCTGCTCCGGCTTAACGGAGTGGGCCTCATCGAGAAAGAGGCGTTCTACAATCTCTGTGACCGCCTCGGCATCATGGTCTGGCAAGAATTCATCCTCTCCAGTTCGGCGGTGGACCGCAAGCCCTCCGAGGATGAAGAGTACATCGAAATGATTGTCCGCGAGGCCGAGGCCATCGTGCCGCGCAAGCGCAACCATCCGTCGCTGGTCATCTGGGGCGGCGGCAACGAGCTAGAAGGACTGGATTTCCTTCCACTCGATGATTCTGAGCCAGCCATCGCCGCGCAGCGTGCCGTCGTGGAGCGGCTGGACCCCGACCGCTACTGGCTTCCGACCTCTGCTTCCGGGCCGATGCCTTTTTTGGGCATCAACACCATCCGCAACCGTCCCATGAGCCTCCACGACGTTCATGGCCCCTGGCACTTTCAGGGGTTGACCGAGCAGTACACTCTGTACAACGAGAGCACCAGCCTCCTTCACAGCGAGTTCGGCGCGGAGGGGCTGACCAACCTCCGCACTTTGCGGACGCTCTTCTCCCCCGAAAACCTCTGGCCCGCCACGCGCGATAACCCCGTCTGGTACCACCTGGGCGCGGGGTGGTGGTTGAGCGAGACTTTGTGGCGAGAGTTTTGGGGAGAGATGACCACCCTTGGGATGATGGTCCAGGCGACGCAGTTCTT
>DASVVH010000095.1:0-19808 GCA_036386615.1 Ardenticatenaceae bacterium | reverse complement strand
CGGGCGGCAACCAATCTACGACTTTGAAGACCTATTCTGCAATTGCCTTGAGCCTAACACGGGTCAGTTCCGGCTGTCAAGGGGCATGAGCCACTCTGGATTGAGAACACCGGATTGTTGAAGATTGCCGGAGACGGCGTTATACTACCTTCCTCTCAATTGATGCCTTGAAGGAGCGGGCCATGAGGAAGCGAATCCTTTTGCTTGTAACCGTAATGGGTGTGGCCTTGCTGGGCACAGCGTGGCTGGCGAACACCCTGCCGCCTGTAACAGCGCAGGGGAACGGCACGACGGTGCGCGTGTCAGTAGCCACTAACGGCACAGAAAGCAATGCTGATTCAGCCTTGTACGTCACTCCTGCGCTCTCTGCTGACGGGCGCTATGTCGTCTTTGACTCCTGGGCGAACAACCTAGTGGCTGACGACACCAATGGTACTTGGGACACCTTTATTCATGACTCGCAAACACATGAAACCACTCGCGTCTCTGTGACCTCTGATGGCACGCAGGGCAATGAATCATCTGGTGCGGCTTCTATCTCTGCCGATGGGCGCATAATCCTGTTTAGGTCAAAAGCCACTAACTTGGTGCCCAATGATACCAATGACGGTGAAGACATCTTTGTACATGACCGCCAAACAGGAGAGACCCGGCGCGTCTCCGTTGCCTCGGATGGCACACAAGCTAACCGGAACTCTGGGAGAGCAGCTATCTCTGCGGGTGGGCGCTATGTGACCTTCTCCTCAGGTGCCTCTACCCTGACGGACGGTGACACCAACGGTGTGGTAGACATCTTTGTACACGACTTGCACACGGGCGAGACGAGTCGCGTCTCGGTGGCCTCGGATGGCACGCAGGGCAACCTTTCCTCCCTGCGCCCTGCCATCTCCGGGGAGGGACGAATGGTGGCCTTCATCTCCTACGCTGACAACCTCGTGGAGGGCGACACCAACCGCCTGCTGGATGTCTTCGTCCACGACAGGCAGACGGGCCAGACGCGCCGCGTCTCCGTCGCCTCAGACGGCACCGAGGCCGACGATGAGGTCTACGACCCCGGCATCTCCGCCGATGGGCGCTTCGTCTCCTTCACCTCGCGCGCCTTCACCCTGGCCGAGAATGACACCAACTCCGTCTGTGACGAGCGCGGCAACCCCACTCCCAACTGCCTCGATGTCTTCGTCCACGACCTTGAAACAGGCGCGACCACCCTCGTCTCCGTCGCCTCCGATGGCACCATAGGCAACGCCGAATCGGGCATGGACCACGTTCCGCCCGCCCTCTCCGCCGATGGGCGCTACGTCGCCTTCTGGTCGGCAGCCTCCAACCTCGTGCCCGGCTGTCGCGGCGACATCTTCATCCGTGACAGGGTAGCCGGGCAGACCACCTGCGTCTCCCTCGCCTGGAATGGTGCCTTTGGCAATAGCAACTCCTGGCTCCCCTCCATCTCTGCCGACGCGCGCGTCATCGCGTTTGATTCTGAGGCCACCAACCTCGTGCCGGAACCGGACACCAACGACAACACCGACATCTTCCTGCGAATCATGCAGACCGAACCCTCCGCCATCGGCCTCCTGCGCCCCTCCGTTGCCCCCTCCCGTGACCCGCTCTGGCTCGTCGGCATCCTCCTCGGCGCGGCCCTCCTCCTCCTCGCCCTGCGTGGCACCCGCAAGCCGCCGCA
This sequence comes from Ardenticatenaceae bacterium, assembly GCA_036386615.1. Taxonomy (GTDB): domain Bacteria; phylum Chloroflexota; class Anaerolineae; order Ardenticatenales; family Ardenticatenaceae; genus DASVVH01. The sequence continues at coordinate 18,130 of DASVVH010000095.1, read as the reverse complement.
GCCGTAGCAGGCCCGTAAGCAGGCTGCCTCCTCTCCTCACAATTCTCATAACCCTTCCCCTAACCCTTGTGGACCGGGCTGAAATCGGGACTGGACAAATCATACCTTTGTTCGTATAATATCCGTGCTGCCTTTCACCCTTTCGCTTGAAACTCAGGAGTCAACCATGTTCTTCTCTATGCCCTTCCGGTGCCGCCCCACATCGTTCCTATCGTCCTCTTTAGCTGCCCCGTCCCCGTCCCCAGTAGCCATCCTGCATCGCCAACGCGCATTTCGTGCGGGTTCGCGCCTGCTTCCTGCTTGCTCCATGCGCGAATGTCACCCACCAAAATCACCACTTTTCCGCCTCCTGCGCCCCCTGCATCTCTGTTCGCGCCTCCCAAAACATGACATTGACTTTCACGATGTCATCAAATGTAATCATTTTTATCGTCAACCCCCACCATCTCCCCCATTGCAGCCCACCACAAACCGTTCAAAGGTGGCTCAAGGTGGCTCCGATTTATCCAATAATAAGGCGGCTCCCGTCTGGGAGCCGCCCTACAGTGACCATCAACTCAGGTTCGAGACTCTACGCCTCGCCACCTCTCCTAGTCACTACCACTCTGTCTCCTCATCGCCTCCACTTCCCTGGATAGCTTATTCACCTGCTCGGATAGCGACGACAACTGATTCACCAACTGCTCCATCAACGGCCCCGGCCCCGGTCCAATCTCGAAGTCGGGAATAGGAATGTAGTTGTCTACAACGTCTTTGAGCTGCTTGTGCCAATCGGGGTAGTCCTTGATGTAATCTTTAATCCGGTGCTTCCAGTGAAACGTGTCGCTCACCATTGCCTTGTACTGCGGCCCGCCCGGCCCGCCAAAGAGCGTCTGGAGGTCCCGCACCCGCAACTCCGAAATCGGCGTATCCGCGTCAAAGCCTACCTTTGGGCGCTGGTCGCCCGAAACGAAAGGTTCTTTATCTCCCTGCATGGTTCCTGTTCTCCTATGTTGAAATTCCAGCGCGTAGTTCATCGGCCAGCGCTGCGCTGATGGGTTGGCCGGTGTGAAGCTCGTAAAAGGAAAACCCTGGGGATGGATTCACTTCAAAGCAGTACCATTCGTCCTCCTTTGTCTGCTTCAGATCAATGCCCGCGATGAGCAATCCGAACACGTCGGCCAGTTGATGGCACGCCTCGATGATCGCTGGCGGGAGCGTGGTAGACTCCATCTCCAACTCGTGCCCCTGAGCACCGGCGTAGCGGTAGTCTACCGCCGCCGTGCGGGCGCGCGTGGCAAACAGGCGATCACCGACAGTATGTACGCGGATGTTATCACCGGGCACGTAAGCCTGGAACTGGGCCACGCAACTGCGAAGCAGGTGTAGCCGATCCAGGTCGCGAGGCTCCATGCGTCGAACGATGGAACGCTCCCCGCTGAGTGACTTGAAGATGACCTCGCCCCTGCACTCCTCGTAAAAAGCGCGGGCAGCAGCCGGGTCGCTCGTAATGAGCGTGCGCGGGATAGCGAGGCCGACGGCGCGGATGTGCAGCGCCTGATACGGTTTGCTGTTGTTGCTCCACGACCCCGTAACGCGATTGGCGACGGGGCAGCGCAGGTGTTCCAACATCGCCGTGAGCGCCGCCTGGCTTTCGCCCAATGCTGCTCCCTCCAGCCCTGTCGGTATCGTTGAGAAAGGCGCGTGCGCCTCCAGTTCCACGCCGCGAACAAAGACCCCACTCACGTCATCCAGGTCTAGCTCCCAATCCGAGCAACTGATTCTGCCACTCGGAACCCCACCGTTCCACGTCCACGTCACCCTGTATCCATCCGGGTAAAATCCAAGATTGAGCAAGCGATAAGGGTAACGCAGGTCTTCGAGGCGAGCACAGACGAGTTCCGTCACCACGTCGGCCAACCCACCGCAGACGAGAATCACCGTCTCACCTGCTCCCGCCGTTGAGAAGCCCCGCGAGAGCCACCGCTATCGCCTCCTGGTCCGCCGAACTGTGCCTGTCAAACAGGGGGTAGAGCAACACTCGTAAACAGCGCGGGCCATCAGCTTCCAGGGAGAACTCCACCTGCATAAAGTCGAGTCCAAGCGTAGAAGCAAGGGTGAAGAGCCGGGTGACAAAAGCGGTGAGTTCAGCTCCGCTTAAGTCGGGGTCTGCGCTCCAGAACAGTTCCTCTCCCGCCAGCGTGGCGTAACACAGCGGACCCTCGCATGGCTCCATGAGCGTCACCGGAAGACGTTCCATGAGCTTATCGAGTTCCACCCATTGCTCGTCCGTAGCAATCGGGTAACGCTTCGCAGCCGTTAACGGTGCATAGGTCACCCTACCCTCCCACTGTCGGGCGAAATCACGCGCCGCCTGCTCATCGTTAGTAATCAGGAAGGTTGGCACTGGCAGCGCACATTGCTCGAAGAGCAGATGCCACTCCAGGAAGGAACGCTGCGGGTGAAACCACAAGTCCGCGCGAGGGCGATTCACGACAGGGCAAGGCAGGGCATGCAGCCAGCCAATCAGAGCCGCCCCCGTCTCAGCGCGCACATAGCCAAAATCCGCCGTGCTCCATCCCTCAGAGGCGGGGGGCACCCCGGAGGCGCGCACGAGCACCCCCTCCCACTCTGTATCCGTGATGGGAGAGCCTGATTGCTGCTGCCATCTGCTACGGGAGTGCGTGGTATCGAGCATCCATGAAAAGAGATTCTCATCATTAAGGGGTTCGGCGGTAGTCAGCACCGAATGGCCGCGTGCGTGCAGGTGCGCGGCGACAAGCTGGCAACAAACATCACCGTCGTGCCCAATGAGAAGGTACATCCTCTTTCCTTTGGTGAGCACCCACAACAGCGCCGCGTCGGATGTGAAGGAGGATTCTTAGTCGAGGAATTATTACATGCTTGAATAATAAACGAACTACGGATCGCTTGCAAGAGGGCTGCTGAAAACGAAGTTGATTTCCTTCGTCTTTCGTCCACCGTCCAACAAAAAGAGGCGCACGGGGTCTCCCCCATGCGCCTCCTCCTCGTCTCAGCCTGAGCGTCAGTCGCCCGGCGTCGGCATCGCCCCCAGGCCAAAGCCCAGATTCGGAATCCGCTCCTCCTCCACCTGCTTGCCGAAGGAAATCCGCTCGTCCTCCTCGTTGATAACCTCAACGCTAAGGCCCAGCGACTGCAACTCCTTCACAAGCACGCGGAAGCTCTCCGGGATTCCCGCCTCGCCAATCTGCTCGCCCTTCACGATGGCCTCATACGTCTTCGTGCGGCCCGTCACATCGTCCGACTTCACAGTCAGCATCTCCTGGAGCGTGTGCGCCGCGCCATAGGCTTCCAGCGCCCACACCTCCATCTCGCCGAAACGCTGCCCGCCGAACTGCGCCTTACCACCCAGCGGCTGCTGCGTGACGAGGCTGTACGGTCCGGTCGAGCGGGCGTGAACCTTGTCCTCGACCAGATGCGCCAGCTTCAGCATATTGATGATGCCCACCGTCACCGGGTTGTCGAACGCCTCGCCCGTCTTCCCATCGTAGAGGCGCTGCTTGCCACTGATGGGCACCGGCCAGCCAATCTCCTCCGAGATGGCGCGGGCCAACTCCTCCAGCGCGGGCACGTTGCTCGTGTCCACGCCTTCCAGCCGCGCGTCGTGCCCGTGGAAGCGAATCCACTCCTCCAGCGTGAAGCGAATCACCGTCTCGTCCACCACGTTCTGGTCGTCGCGGGCGCGCTCGTCCTCGCCCCAGATGAGCATGCTGCTCGGCTCGATGCCTCGCTCCTCCAGCCACATTTCCAGCCAGTGACGGCGCATCAGCCGCACCGAGCGAGTAATCTCTTCCAACTCCACCTCGCCCATGCCTTGAGCGTCCAGCAGGCCGCGCAGGTAAATCTGGCGGGCCTCCGTGTCGTTGGTCAACTCGCCCATCTCGAACCCGGCCTCTGCCAGCGCGTCCAGCGCCCGGTCACCCAATTCAATCCAGGCCCGGTCCACCAGCCACGCGCGGGCCATCTCGGCGGCAATCTCGCGCTCCTTCGCCCCGTCAAAGACCGGAGTGATGGCGCGGAAGCCGAGGCGATCCGCCGCCCAGCCGAGGTGCGTCTCCAGCACCTGCCCGATGTTCATACGGGCAGGCACACCCAGCGGGTTCAGCACGATTTCGACGGGCGTGCCGTCGGACAGGAAGGGCAGGTCCTCGATGGGAATAATCTTCGAGATGACACCCTTGTTCCCGTGCCGCCCTGCCATCTTGTCGCCCGCCTGAAGCTTTCGCATCTGCGCGACCGAGACGCGGACCATCTGCTCCACGCCTGCGGGCAAGTCCTGATGCGTCTCCCTCGTGAACTCGCGGATGGCGACGACCTTGCCACGCTCGCCATTGGGCAGCCGCAGCGAGGAGTCCTTCACCTCGCGCGCCTTCTCACCGAAGATGGCGCGGAGCAGCTTCTCTTCCGGCGTCAGTTCGGTCTCGCCCTTCGGCGTAATCTTGCCGACCAGGATGTCGCCGGGGTTGACCTCGGCACCGATGCGGATGATGCCGCGCTCGTCCAGGTCCTTCAGCGCGTCCTCGCCGACGTTCGGGATGTCGCGGGTGATTTCCTCCGGCCCCAGCTTCGTATCGCGCGCCTCGACCTCGTACTTCTCGATGTGAATCGAGGTGAAGCGGTCGCGCCGCACGAGGTCTTCACTGATGAGGATGGCGTCCTCAAAGTTGCCACCCTCCCACGAGAGGAAGGAGACCAGCACGTTCTGGCCGAGCGCCAACTCGCCCTCCTCCGTCGAGGAGCTATCGGCGAGCACGTCGCCCTTCCGCACCCACAGTCCCTTCACGACGATGGGCCGCTGGTCAATTGTGGTGCTCTGGTTCGAACGGGTGAAGCGGCGCAGACCATAGTTGTGGTCAACGCCCTGATTGTCGCGGACGATGACCCGCTCGGACGTGACGGAGACGACCTGCCCATCCTGCTCGGCGAGCACCACCTGCCCGGAGTCGCGCGCGGCGCGGAACTCCATGCCCGTGCTGACGACGGGCGCTTCCGGCGTGATGAGCGGCACGGCCTGGCTCTGCATGTTCGACCCCATGAGCGCGCGGTTCGCGTCATCATGCTCCAGGAAGGGAATCAGCGCCGCCGAGACACTGACAATCTGCTTGGGCGACACGTCCTGGAAGTCCACGCGGGCGACCACCTCGCGGCGGTAGTCATCCTTGCCCGCGCGAACGGAAACACGGTCACGGAGGAAGTAGCCCTCCTCGTCCGTCTGCGCGTTGGCCTGGGCGATGGTGTACTGCTCCTCGTCGTCCGCCGAGAGGTAGAGAATCTCCTTGGTGACACGAGGCACCAGCTTGATTTCAGCGCGCTGCACCGTCTGGAGGCGCTGGGCAATCTCCGCCGTAATCGCCTCGCCCTCGCCGACGATGGGGTCGCCCGTGTTCGGGTCCAGAATCTCCTCGCGGCTGCGCTCGCCAACGGCGGCGGCACCATCATTTGCCACGCTCTTGAGCACCACGCGATACGGCGTCTCGATGAAGCCGTAGTCGTTCACACGGCCATAGGTTGCCAGACGCCCGATGAGGCCGATGTTCGGCCCTTCCGGCGTCTCGATGGGGCAGATGCGCCCGTAGTGCGAGTGGTGAACGTCACGCACGTCGAAGCCCGCGCGCTCGCGGCGGAGACCGCCGGGGCCGAGGGCCGAAAGCGTGCGCTTGCTGCGAAGCTCGGCCAGAGGGTTCGTCTGGTCCATGAACATGGAAAGCTGCGAGCCACCGAAGAACTCGCGCACCGCCGCCACGACGGGGCGGATGTTCACGAGGGCAATCGGCGTCAGGGCCTCCGGGTCACGGATGGACATGCGCTCGCGGACGACGCGCTCCATGCGAAGCAGGCCGACGCGAAGCTGGTTCTGCACCAACTCGCCGACGCGCTTGACGCGGCGGTTGCCCAGATGGTCAATATCGTCAGCGTCCGCCTCGTCGTTGTTAATCAGGAAGATGCGGCGGATGATGCGAACGATGTCGTCCTGGGAGAGCGTGCGGCGGTTCTCCGGTATGTTGTTCTTGAGGGTCTTGTTCAGCTTGTAGCGGCCCACGCGGCCCAGATCGTAGCGGCGCGGGTTGAAGAGCAGCGATTCGAGGTAGCTGCGGGCATTGTCAACGGTGGCGGGGTCGCCGGGGCGCAGCTTCTTGTAGAACTCGATGAGCGCCTCTTCCGCGTTCTTCATCGGGTCGCGCTCGATGGTCGCGTCAAGGTACTTGTGGTCCGGGTTGTTGTCCACCTCGGCGAAGAGGGCGTACAACTCCTCGTCGGTCCCTGCCTGAATCATGGTAGAGCCGAAGCCATCGGGCACCATGCCGAGGGCGCGTAGAAAGACCGTGAAGGGAATCTTGCGCTTGCGGTCCACCTTGACGGAAATCACGTCGCGCTTGCTCGTCTCGAACTCCAGCCACGCGCCACGATTCGGGATGAGCTTGGCGGAGCAGAGCTTGCGGCCCGTCGTGCGGTCCTCGTCGAGCGAGAAGTAGGCGTTGGGCGAGCGGATAAGCTGGCTGACGACGACGCGCTCGGAGCCGTTGTGGATGAAGGTGCCCTGGGGCGTCATCAAGGGGAACTCGCCCATGAAGACATCCTGCTCCTGCATCTCGCCCGTCTCTTTGTTGATGAGGCGGGCCTTCACCCAGAGCGGAGCGGCGAAGGTCATGTCGAGGTCGAGGCACTCCTTCTCGGAGTACTTCGGATCCTCGAACCAGTAGTCGAGGAAGTAGAGTTGAAGGTTGCCATTGAAGCTCTCGATGGGCGAAATTTCATCGAAGAGTTCCCGCAGGCCCTCGTTCTTGAACCAGTCGAAGCTGTGGAGCTGAACTTCGATGAGGTCCGGCAGGTCGAGGACGGTGGGAATGGACGCGTAGCTTTTGGTGGGTAAATCTCGAACACCGTTTTGGGATGCCAGCGGGGGCATAAAGACTCCTTTTCCCTATAAAGCTATCGGGACGATGCAGAACGAGGCCAATGACAGGTAGATGGTTTCAATCGTGTGTCTGTGCTGAACGATGCGGCCACGAACAGATGATGAAGAGGAAGGACGCGGGGGCGTGTGACAGATCGGGGATCACGGCTCGCGTGGGGCAAGCCATTCTGTCACCACTCGTCAAGGTGCTTCAGGCACCGACGACCACGACGGTAGGCGCTATGCTAAGGTTCAGATAGCGTTGTCTCCGGTTCACGTTTCGGGCTGAGATGTTCAAGGGGTGTGCCACGAGCAAAAGCGAATTTCCGGCCTGTTTGGGGACATGACAAAGCAGCACAAATGGCCTCGCTGCGAACGAGTATTATAGGAACAACTGGGGTCGCTGTCAAATAGCAAGTTTTGTTCCGAGGCGGAAGTGACGGGGGTGACGCGAAACCCCCACATACCCCCACATTGGAACTTTCCCGCGCTGCCGAGTAGGCGGGAACCAAGCGGCAGGTAGACATCAGTCGAGCCACAGTGCTCACCACACGCGCTACGGCTTTCTCTGGATACGAGGCGCGTGACAGGTACCCTGTGGTGGAAATTATTGTCGCGGGGTTTGGGCGTTATCGGGGAGGCGGAGGCGGCGGTGAGCGTGGTCTTCGAGCGAGGCGCGGCGGACACGCTCAATCTCGACCTCGAACTGCGCCTTCATCTCCTCTATTTGGGCCTGAAGTTCCTCGATTTGTTTGGACATATTGAGGATGACTTCGACGCCCGCGAGGTTGACGCCCAGGTCGTCAATGAGGCGGGTGATTCTCTGGAGTTGTTCGATGTCGCGGCGCGAGTAGAGGCGTAGGCCGCCTTCGGAGCGGGCGGGTTCGACGAGGCCAATCTTCTCATAGTGGCGCAGGGTCTGCGGGTGAAGATTGAGCATGCGCGCGGCGATACTGATGACGTAGATCGGCTCGTCGGGGTTTGGCCCATCGCGGTGGTGCATGGCTCTCTCCTCTCTGTTAGTCTTCCTGCAAAGGCATGTCCGGCGGACCAGACGCTGAGACGTTCAACATTGAGGGGGCGGGTCCCCCTTGCGGGGACTATAGTGAGACCCGCCCCTTTGAGTAAGTTACGGGCGAGCACCGAGGGTAACGGAAAGGTCGAGTTGTTCACCCTCGCGGATGACGGTGAGAGTGACGGTGTCGCCAACTGTTGTGGTATCCAGGTAGTTGATGACATCCGCGAAGTCGTTGACGGGCTGCCCGTCTACAGCGACAATCACGTCACCACCCGTGCTCACAGGCTGTTCGATCCCCGGAATTTGAACCTGCCGGTTAGAGCCGAGCAGCCCAGCCTGGTCTGACGGACCTCCTTCACGGACGGCCCCCACCAGAACGCCCCGCGTTACATTCTCCAGTTCCAGCAACTCGGCCAGTTCCGGCGTCAAGGCGTTCCCATACTGCGGAGACTCGATGCCGAGATAGGGAGTTTCATACTGCCCAGTCTCGATGAGAGCCGGAACGACGGTGTTCACCTTGTTGCCGGGGATGGCAAAGCCGATACCGCTGCTGGCACCCGTGCGGGAGTAGATGAGCGTGTTGACACCGATGACGCGGCCCTCGATATCGAGAAGCGGCCCGCCGGAGTTGCCGGGATTGATGGCGGCGTCGGTTTGAATCAGGTTCGGCATGGAGAAGCCCCCCTGACCCGTCGGGTCTACTTCTCCCGGAACCGTGCGGCCAATGGCGCTGATGTACCCAACCGTCATGGTGCCCTCAAAGCCGAAGGGGTTGCCAATCGCCACGACGCGCTGCCCCGGCCTGAGTTCGCTGCTGTCAGCCACCGCTAGCGGCTGCAAGTAGCCTGGCTCCGCCTCCACACGAATGACAGCAAGGTCCGAGTTGGGGTCCGTACCGACGACCTCGCCGGGAAGCTGCAAGCCATCGGCAAAGGTCACGCTGACGGAGGAGGCTTGTTCCACGACGTGATTGTTGGTAACGATGTGGCCTTCGGCATCCCAGACAAAGCCACTGCCCTGTCCCAACGCGCCGATGGCGGGGTTCACTTCCCCCCCACCAATATTGACGTTGACCACGCTCGGCGAAACATTCTGGTAGAGCGTCGAGAGAACATCTTCCTCTGCCCGCAAGATATCCAGGGCATCCGATGGAATCTCGATTGGCTCGCGCGCGGTCTCGACAACTGTCTCACCAGGAGCAGATTCAGCCCCACTCACAGGCTCGACCAATGGCTGCGGCGCGGCCCCGGACTGAAATGGTGTCAGAAAGGCAGTGGCCGCATTGCCCCCGGTGAAGAAGAAGAGGCCCAGCCCACAGACGCAGAGTAGCCCTACCAGCAAGACGGCCAACAGGCCGCCGAGAAAACTACGGTTGTTCATTCCCTTTTCCTTTCCTGCTATCGGCGACGACCGCTAACGGCGAATCTAACATCCTTGTCTCGCCTTGGTCCTATGGCTGAAGAAACAAGGAGTGTGCCATAGACCCATGATTGTGACCTGAGCGGGGCGGGTCACAAAACCGTCGCTACGCGCCAAGGTCGCGGAGTTGCTGGAACAGGTTGCGCTGCTCGTCGTTCAGGTCAGCAGGCACCTGGACCTCGATGCGCGCGAGGAGGTCGCCCGCGCCATCTCCCTTGAGGCGCGGCATTCCCTGGCCGCGCAAGCGGATTTTCTTGCCGCTGGAGGTGCCGGGGGGGATGCGAACAATCAACTCCTTGCCGCCGAGCGTCGGTACGCGGGCCTCGCCGCCGAGGACGGCGGTGTAGAGGTCTACCGGCACCGCGACAGCGAGGTCGTCACCGTCTCGCTCGAACTGGGGGTCGTCCAGTATGTTGACGATGAGGTAGAGGTCGCCACGCGCAGTGCCGCCCGCGCCGCGCCCGCCCTTGCCACTCATGCGGATTTTGGAACCGTTTCGCACGCCCGCAGGGATGGAGACTTCCAACCGCTCGTCGCCCACGGTGACGATGCGCTTCGTGCCGGAGTGGGCCTCACGCAAGGTCACGTCTACCGGGCTTTCGATGTCCTTGCCCGGCGCGAGCGGCTGGGTGCGGGTGCCTGGTCCCGCGGTGCGCGTGCGGCCTCCCGCGCCGCCGAGGCCGCCAAAGATGGACTCGAAGAAGTCGGAGAAATCCCCGCCACTCATGCCGCTAAAATCGTAGTCCGCGCGCTGGCGCTGGCCCTGGCCCCTCTGCTGTCGGCTGTACTGTCCCCAATCAAAGCCGCCGGGACCGCCCGCCTGCTGGTAGCGCCGCCAGTCGGCACCGAGGGTGTCATACTTCTTGCGCTTGTCGGGGTCGCTGAGAACCTCGTATGCCTCGTTAATCTGCTTGAACTTTTCCGAGGCGCTCTCGTCGCCGGGGTTCACGTCCGGGTGGTACTGGCGCGCGAGTTTGCGGTACGCCTGCTTGATGTCTTTTTGCGAGGCGTCACGCTTGACACCGAGTGTCTTGTAGTAGTCCTGAAATTCCATTGTAGTCTCCCACTAGCGACGACCGACGATAGACGACCGACGACCGCTAACGATGAGATGCGAGATGCGAGATGTGAGATACGAGATGCGGGATATGGGATAACGGCTCTCGTTGTTCTCTCGAATGAATCCCCTTGCGTCTTCGCGTCTTCGCGTCCTTGCGTGTTTGCGTCATGCCGTTATTCGTTCATTCCCCATTCCCACTTCCGCATTCCGCACTCGTCTTATCCGGCGACGATGACGCGAGCCGGACGGAGGAGCGTGTTGCGATAGCGATAGCCACGCCCCACCTCTTCAAGGATGGTGCCCGGCTCTGCATCGCCGGGCCGCGTGGCGACGGCCTCGTGCAGGGTCGGGTTGAAGGGTTGCCCGACACTCTCTACCGGCTCCACGCCGGACTGTTCCAGAGCGCGCACGAAGTTGCGATAGGTGAGCCGCACGCCTTCAGTAAGCGCGTGGTTCTCCTCCCCCGCGGAGGAGAGCGCCCGTTCCAGATTGTCGGCCACCTCGACCATGCGGAGCATCGTCTGGCGGTTCTCGTCAAAGGCGCGCTGCTCGGCATTGCGCTGGATTCGCTCGCGCTGTGCCTCGGCCTCGGCGCGCAGTTGCTCGCGGCGGTCTTCGAGTTCGCGGTCCACCAACTCGCGCTGCGCGGCGAGTTCCAAGCGCTCCTCGTCCAGAAGCTTCTGCATCTGGTCGTAGCGGTCAGCCCACTCGTCGCGCTCGCGGCGGGCCTGGACGAGTTCTTCTTCAAAGCGGGCGATGATGTGCGCGGGCGGTTGCGCGGTTCGCTCGGCCTGGGCACGCGCGGCGGCTTCCTGCTGGGCGCGGCGCGCGGCCTCCTGTTCGGCACGGCGGCGCAACATCTCCTGTTGCGTGCGGCGGCGGTTGCGCCCGTATGGGTCGTATGGATCCCAGAATGACATGGTGGTGATTCTTCCTTTTAGGCTGACGTCCGACGAGTGACGACGGACGACGGTTCATGCTGTGTGATGGTGCTATTAGTTCATTCAATTGAAGTTATCCAAACAAGAAGTTGGCGGCTTTAGTGGGCTATTCGCAGTAGGGGCACGGCATGCCGTGCCCCTACTGTTCGGGTCATCGCCTTAGCCAGGATTACGCCTCGCGGAACTCGCCCTCGACCACATCGTCCTCGTCACGGCCACCACCCTGCGTGCCGTTGCCGTTCGGGCCAGCCGCACCGGGTTGACCATCGCCACCCGGCTGACCGCCGTAGACGGCCTGACCCATCTGCATCGCGGCCTGCTCCAACTCCTCAAGGGCGCGGCGAATCTGGTTGTCGTCCTCGGCCTTGATGGCGTCGCGGAGGGCTTGGACCTTGTTCTCCAGGTCGGCCTTGGTCTCCGTCGGAATCTGGTCGCTCAGGTCCTTGAGCTGCTTGTCAAGCTGGTAGGCGGTCTGGTCGGCGCGGTTGCGAAGCTCGACGCTCTCCTTCACGCGCTGGTCAGAGTCGCGCTGGCGCTCGGCCTCCTGCACCATGCGGTCAATCTCGCTCTGGTTCAGGTTCGTGCTCGCCGTGATGGTAATCTTCTGCTCCTTGCCCGTCGCCTTGTCCTGCGCGGTGACGTTCAGGATGCCGTTGGCGTCAATGTCGAAGGTAACTTCGACCTGCGGCACGCCACGCGGTGCGGGCGGAATGCCCTCCAGGCGGAAGCGGCCAAGCGTCATGTTGTCGCGGGCCATCGGGCGCTCGCCCTGCAAGACGTGGATGTCCACCGCCGTCTGCATATCCTCGGCGGTGCTGAAGACCTCGCCCTTGCGCGTCGGGATGGTGGTGTTGCGCTCGATGAGCGTCGTCATCACGCCACCCAGCGTCTCCAAACCGAGGCTCAGAGGCGTCACGTCCAGCAGCAGCACGTCCTTCACCTCGCCGCCGAGTACGCCCGCCTGAATCGCGGCACCAACGCCGACCACCTCGTCCGGGTTCACGCCCTTGTGAGGCTCCTTCCCGTTCGTCAGCTTGCGGACCAACTCCTGCACCATCGGCATGCGCGTCGAGCCGCCGACGAGCACCACCTCGTTAATCTGGGCAGGCTTGAGGCCCGCGTCTTCCAGCGCGCGGTTGAACGGACCGCGCAGGCGCTCCACGAGGTCCTCGGTCAGTTGCTCAAACTTCGCGCGGGAGAGCCGCATCTGAAGGTGCTTCGGCCCTGTCGCGTCCGCCGTGATGAAGGGTAGGTTGACTTCCGTCTCCATGACGGTGGAAAGCTCCATCTTCGCCTTCTCGGCGGCCTCGCGGAGGCGCTGAAGCGCCTGGCGGTCACTGCGGAGGTCAATGCCCTGGTCCTTGCGGAACTCGTCGGCGACCCACCGCACAATGCGCTCGTCCCAGTCGTCACCGCCCAGGTGCGTGTCACCCGCCGTAGACTGCACCTCGACGACGCCTTCGCCCACGTCCAGCACGGACACGTCAAAGGTACCGCCGCCAAGGTCGAAGACGAGGATGGTCTGGTCCTTCTTCTTGTCGAGGCCGTAGGCCAGCGCGGCGGCGGTCGGCTCGTTGATGATGCGCTTCACATCGAGGCCCGCGATTTTACCCGCGTCCTTGGTGGCCTGGCGCTGCGAGTCGTTGAAGTAGGCGGGCACGGTGATGACCGCCTCCGTCACAGGCTCGCCCAGGTACGCCTCGGCGTCGGCCTTCAGCTTTTGCAGGATCATCGCGGAGATTTCCTGCGGGGCGTATGCCTTGCCCGTCTGCGGAATCTGGATGCGCGCGTCCCCGTGAGGGCCGGAGGCGATGGTGTAGGATACGAGATCCTTGGTGCGGCTCACCTCGTCCTCGTTGAAGGCGCGCCCCATGAGGCGCTTGACGGACGACACAGTGTTTTCAGGGTTGACGACGGCCTGCCGCTTGGCAGTCTGGCCGACGAGGCGCTCTCCGGTCTTGGAGAAGGCGACCACGGATGGCGTGGTGCGCCCGCCCTCGGCGTTGGGGATGACGGTTGGCTCACCGCCCTCCATGACAGCCACAACGGAGTTCGTCGTACCCAGGTCTATACCGATTACTTTAGCCATAACGACGGTTGCTCCTTTCAAAATACGACTACGGATTCTTGTCCTGTGTTCCACGTCTTAGTACGGGCACATTATATACCTTTAGCGTGCGGCTGTCAAGGTTTTTAGCGCTCTTTCCATGAGAGTGCTAACGTCTGACGGCTGTGCTGCTCCTAGCATGAGCTATGCCGGGCCTCCTGAGAGTGCTACTCAGTAAACCGAGGCGAGTCGTAAAGTCCGCAGGACGGTAAAACTCGTAGCAGGGATGTTGTAGGGGCAGGTCTGAGACCTGCCCGCCGTTCGTGGCTCGGCGGCGTAGCGGGGAGAGAGCAACATTCGAGAAGCCCTACTCTACCCCGCAAACCTCTTGCTCGACCTGAACATTGGGAGCATAATTCACGAGGCGTTCAGCCGTTGAAACAGGTCCACCCTATCTCCTTTATTCGCTCAACCATGCAACTCATTCGCACCATTCCCGAATTCCGCGCTGTTCGCGCCGCCCTGCCTGCGCCGCTCGGCTTCGTGCCGACAATGGGCTACCTCCACGCCGGGCACATCGCTCTGGTGCGTGCCGCCCGCGCCGAGAATCCCTCAGTTGCCGTCTCCATCTTCGTGAACCCCGCGCAGTTTGATCGCCCCGACGACCTCGCCCGATACCCCCGCGACCTGGAACGCGACCTCGCCATGCTGCGCGAGGAAGGCGTCCATCTCGTCTTCGTGCCGGAGGCGAGCGAGATATACCCCGCGAACCACGCCACCAAAGTTCGCATCGAAGGATTAGGGGACATTCTGGAAGGCGCACACCGCAAGGGACACTTTGACGGCGTGGCTACAGTGGTAGCCAAGCTCTTCAACATCGTCCAGCCTGACCGTGCCTACTTTGGGCAGAAGGACGCCCAGCAACTCGCGGTCGTGCGCCGCATGGTCGCGGACCTGAACTTCCCCGTCCAGATTGTCGGCGTGCCTACCGTGCGCGAGTCGGACGGGCTGGCGCTTTCCAGCCGCAACGTCTTCCTGAAGGGTGAGGCGCGGCAGCAGGCACTGGCGCTCTCACAGGCACTCAACACGGCGCGAGCGGCGTGGCAGGCCGGGGAACGCGACGCCGACGCTCTACGCGCGGCGGCGAACGCCATCTACGAGAAGGCCGAGGGCGTGCAGGCAGAATACCTTTCACTAGCTGACCCCGAAACGCTGGAGGAGCTTCAAGGCCCCATCGAGCGCGGCGTGATGAGCACGGCGGCCTGGGTCGGCGGCGTGCGGCTGATTGACAATGTGATTCTGGAATAGGAGAACTCGTGATTGGCACGCTTGACTCGGAATAGATTACTTGGTATATTTGTTCCATCTTGATTCACTCGCCCTCACTTGAAACGCAGGAGTTAGTAAATCTCCCTCATCATGACTATTCTCAATAGCCTTAGGGCCTCCTTTGCAACTACCTATACCTTGGAGCGGGCTAACTACGCTTGGCACGAAGCGTACTTTGGCATTCTGGCAGTCTGCCGCTTCGCATCCACAGGCGTGCGCCGCAAAGCCCTGAACACCTTAAGGTTGCGGCTGATGGGTGCGCGTTCCACGCACGAATGTCAACCCGCAAAAAACGCTATTTTCCATTCTCTGCGCCGCCTGCATCTCTGTTGGAGCCTGCTCTCTCATGTACATGAAATTTGCGATGTAAACAAATGTACACCTGTTTTATGTCAACTTCCTTCCTCCTCATCGAACACCGGCAAAGCGTGTAACGTGGAACGGGTATTGGTATGGAGAGGTCACGGTTCCAACCCATGAACGACACCATAACGGCAGTTCCCGGCCTCCTCGTGGGCCACTGGACCGACCTTGAGGGGGGCACGGGCTGCACTGTCATCCTCGCCGAGGACGAGGCGGGCATGGGGTGCAGCGTCGCCGTGCTGGGGCAGGCTCCCGGCTCCCGCGAGCACGACTTGCTAGCTCCGGGGCGTCTCGTCGAGCGGGTACACGGCATCCTCCTGACGGGCGGCTCCGCCTTTGGCCTCGCTGCGGCGGACGGCGTCATGCGCTGGCTGGAGGAGCGCGGGCGCGGCTTTCCGGTAAGCACGGGCGTGGTGCCCATCGTCCCCGCCTCCGTCCTCTTCGACCTGGCTTTTGGGCAGAACCGCCGTCCCGGTTCCGACGAGGGCTACGCCGCCTGTGAGGCCGCCTCGCGCGAACCAGTCTCCGAAGGCAACGTGGGCGCGGGCACGGGCGCGACGGTGGGCAAGCTGCTGGGGCCGGAGCACATGGTCAAGGGTGGCGTCGGCTCCGTCTCCATCCGAATCGGCGGGAACGTCACTGTCGGCGCACTCGCCGCCGTCAATGCCTTCGGCGACGTGCTGGACCCGTCGAGCGGCGACATCATCGCCGGAACGCGCCGCCCGCGCCTGGGCGGCTTCATCCACACGGCGCGGGCCATGCACGGCCATCTGGACCAGACCGCCCTGCGCCCCTTCACGAACACCACCCTCGCCATTGTGGCAACCGACGCCGCGCTGACCCGCGCCCAACTCCACATGCTCGCCAGCACCGCCCACGCGGGCATGGCGCGCGCCATCAACCCCGTCTTTACCATGTTGGACGGTGATGTGGTGTACGCCGCTTCGACAGGTTCCCGTCAGGGCGGAAACCTCGTCGCCATCGCCAGCGCCGCCGCCGAATGTCTGACCGAGGCCATCCTGCGCGCCGTTCGCGCGGCGGAAACGCTGCACGGCGTCCCCGCCATCAGAGACCTCTAGGGGTAAACCGATGCAGCCCAGCCCGAACCCAGGCGCGAACCCCGACGCGGTTCTACCCCCCTCCATCCGCCTGCTCCCGCAGGACGCGGAGGTCAACCTGTTCGGGCAGAAGACCAACTGCTACCTGCTCTTCACCGACAGTGGCACCCTCGTCGTGGACCCACCCTCCACTCAGGAAAGCGATTTGTCAGCCATCGAAGAGGCCGCGCGAGGGCCAATCACGCACATCCTCGTCACGCACACGCACCCGGACCATATCGCGGGGGTGAAGCCCCTCGCGGCGCGCACCAGCGCGACGGTCTACGGACACCCGGAAGGGGAGAAATGGCTGGAACTAGGCGAGGACTTGCACTTCCAGGCCCTTGACGAGGGGGATTTGGTAGAGGAGTGGCAGGTCTTCGCCACTCCGGGCCACCGCGCCGACAGCCTCACCTTCTACTCGCCGCAAACCGGCGTCGCCGTCGTGGGAGACCTCGTGGCGGGCTTCGGAACAGTAGTCATCAGCCCCCCGGACGGCGACCTGTGGGACTATCTCCGCTCCCTTGAACGGCTGCGCGACGAGGTACGGCCCGCGCTGCTCGCTCCCGGTCACGGCCCGCTCGTGGACCAGCCCGAAACCCTCCTGAACCACTACATCAACCACCGTCTGGCCCGCGAGCAACTCGTCCTGGCCGCGCTGAACGAGACCCCCTCGCCCCTCAGAGCGCTCCTTCCACGAGCCTATGCGGGCACGGACCCCAGCCTCTACCCCCTGGCCGAGCGCTCGCTCCTGGCGCACCTACTGAAACTCCAGCGCGAGGGGCGGGCGCTAGTAACGGAGGCGGGATGGCTGAAGGCATAGAGAAGGCGGGCGGTTCGACAGCAAGCGGCAGAAGACGCCTCTGGCTCTCGTGGGGACTCATTGGAGCAACTGTTGTTATGCTCACGGTCATGCTCGCGCGCCTTCCGCTATCGGGCGATTTCCTCGGCTATTGGTCCGGCAGCGCGCTCATCGCCCGCGGCGAGAACGCCTATGACTCGGCACAGCTTCACACCCTACAGCTTGCGACAGGACGAGGCCACGACTTTTCCGTCAACGTGTGGAACCCACCCTGGACACTCGTCTTCTTGCTGCCGCTCGGTCTTCTGCCTTTTGCCTGGGCGCGGGCGCTGTGGCTAGTCATCAGCGTGCTACTGGTCGCGGTGTCGGGCTACTGGTTGGGACGCGCCTACTGGCCGCACGCGGGACGACGCGAGCGGTTGGCCTCGGCCATCTTGCCCCTGCTGGTGGTTCAGGTCTGGGTGGCGCTCCTTCAAGGCCAGATTAACGTTCTGGTGCTCTTTGGAATCGCGGGGGCGCTGTTCTGGTTCTCGGAGCGTCCGGGCCTGGCAGGCAGCCTTCTTCTTTTGGCAACCGTCAAGCCCCAGATTGCTATCGGAGCGTTAATCATTCT
Source organism: Ardenticatenaceae bacterium (assembly GCA_036386615.1). GTDB lineage: Bacteria > Chloroflexota > Anaerolineae > Ardenticatenales > Ardenticatenaceae > DASVVH01. The sequence goes on along the minus strand of DASVVH010000095.1, from coordinate 525 downwards.
GGCGCTCCGAGCTTTGATAGAGCGTCAATGGCGGTTCATCCTGGGAGCTACCGCAGCGTTCAGCCTGCTGCTGCTCGTTCTTACCCTCCTTCGCGCCCAATGGATATACGACTACGAGCGCGTACTGAGGACACCCCTCCTGGACTATCGCACCCCTACCCTCGCGACGTGGGCACGCGAACAGTGGCCCGCCCTGCCCGTTAACACCCTGGCCTTGCTCCTCTCCGTGCTTGCCTTGTTTCTGCTTGCCGCCTGGACCGTGAGAACGCGAGATTGGGAGGCGAGCGTGGCAAGCGCCGTCGTCATTACCATGCTCTTTACCCTCTTCAATTGGAGCTATGACCAGATTGTGCTCCTGGTCCCGGCATATTTCCTCCTGGGGAAGGTGCGCAGGAAGCCGACTATCTACCTCAGCGTCATCGCGGCGCTCCTACTCATTAACCTGCTCGTGCTCGGAATCCGTATGGCCGGAAGCACCGATGACTTCGATTTCTTCTGGGTAGCCCCCCTCTTCGCAGGGGTCTA
>DASVVH010000094.1:0-3480 GCA_036386615.1 Ardenticatenaceae bacterium | reverse complement strand
CTACGGGGCAATCAAAGCCGTTGTCTTCGCGGCACTCGCCCTCTTGATGGCGCTGCGCGAGTGGTCGCCGGATGCGACGTGGCTCAATCCCCTGAGCACGCTGCTCTTTGTCCTCGTCCTGATAACCGTCGCCACCACGCTGCTGCGCGGCATTCCCGTCGTCATCGAGAGCCGCCGCTACTTCATGAGCGAGACTTGATGTGGAATGCGGGATACGAGATGTGAGATACGGGATAACGGCTTACGGATTTTCACCACAAAGACACAAAGAACACAGAGGACGACCACAAAGAATCAACTCGTATGTAAAAAAGCCCTTTGCGTCCTTGCGCCCTTGCGTTATGCCGTTAGAGCCCTTATCTCGTATCCCACATCCCATTTTAGGAAGGCCCCAATGAAAGGTATGATAGACGGTCGGCGGCTGAAACGCGCCTGGGATAATGGTGAACTCGGCGAACTGCTGCTAGGGGAACCGCCATACGAGTACGAGGGGGACGCCGACAATCAGGCGCGGTTCACGCGGCTGCGGCAGGTGACGGATTTCCTGCGCTGCCGCACCGTGACAGAGCGCCAGCGCCCGCTTGCCTCGGCCATCCTGAAGCTAGAGGCGAGTGACGACGGCGTGGCGAAAGCCGCCGCTATCTTTCTGAAGCAAAGCTTTGGCGTGGCCGCTCAAGGGAGGCCGCCAAACGTCAGCCCACCTGAATAGGTGGATGGTTCGACAAGTAGCGTTGCACCGGAACGTTCGAGTGCCGCGCAGGAGGACGTAATAGATGAGTTACCTGACCGTCGAAGAGTATCGCGTCACGTTGGAGCGCGACGGGGAGCGTCTGGAAGGCAATCTCTGGGTGCGCGAGGCGCAGGAATGGGAACTGGAAGCCCAGGCCGGAGAAGAGCGCCTGACCGCCGCGACACAGACCGAGGCCAGCATGAGTCCCGCCGGTCTCTTCGAGCGCCTGATTACTACCCTGGAGACTAACGACATTCGCTTCCATAGCTGCGGCACCTGCGCCAACTTCCGCCGCAGCCCGCACTCCACCGAGGGGTGGATGGGTTTTTGCAGCTATCGCGGAGGCGACCCGAAGGCTCCGCCCCTTCCAGGCGAGGTGGCGCTTCTCGCTCCAAGTTGCCCCGCGTTCGCGTACACAGGCACGGACCAGCCCGCCGCCGACACCTTCACCTTCGGGGACCAGGAGCAGCACCTGGACCCCGATTCGACGCGGGCGCTCCCGGCGGCGGAAAAAGACGAGGGGAAGGGGCTGTTCGGCTCGATTCGGCGAATGTTGGGGCTTAAGAAAAAGGAGCCGGAGATGGTGCGCGCGGGTGTCGTCGAGCGGCCCGGTGGGCAGCCCTGCCCCGTCTGCGGCACGCGCATGACGAACCGCGCCTCCATCGCCAACGCCGATAAGCGCGGCGAGGAGCGCGTGTTGAGTGTATGGCGCTGCCCGCACTGTCACGGCAACTACCTGGACGACTGGTTCGAGGCTTACGTTGGCTCCAGGGCGCACGACGCGGAGCGCCTCTACGTCGTTCCGCCCGTCGAGGCGAACGCGGGCGCGGCCATCGTGGTCCACTGCCCCCGCCCGGACGTGAAGGGCTGCACCTGCATCGCCAACCAGTTCTTTGACGAGTGGGGCAACCGTTTGGAAAAAGAGGGCCGCCGCATCAAGGCCCGCGAGAGTGTCGTCAGCTTCTAGGTGATGTGAGATGCGAGATGCGAGATGCAGGATAACGATAGGCGCACTAACGCACGCCTTCCTCTATAAATCCTCTTGCGTCCTTGCGCCTTTGCGCCTTTGCGTTAAGCCGTTCATCCGTTGCCGTTCATTCCGCATTCTGCATTCCGCACTCCGCATTCGCTTGCCGTTAGCGGTCGTCCCGCCCAAAGGGCACCCGCGGTCGTCGGTCGTCGTCCCATGAACGCCCGCCCCCGCAAGGTGGAGGTTATCATCCTGGGGCGCGGCCTCGCGGCGGCGGCCCTGGCCGATGCCCTGGCGCAGTCGGGTCGCCGGGTCGCGCTTCTGGCCGAGGAGCCGGGCTGGGAGCGCGGGACGCGCCCCGCGTGGCGCGGCTGGCACATTGGCGCTCAGACGGCCTTCGCGGTGGCAGGCGCGGAGATGCTGGCGGGCTGGCAGGCGGCGGGGCTGCCGGGCATCACTGAGCACGATGTTGGGCATGCTTACCCGTTCTGGCTGCTCGACCTGGACCAACTGCTCCCCGCGCTGGGAGAGCGGGTCGCCGCGTCGGCAGGCTGCTGGGTCGCCACCGAGACGCGGGTGCGCGGCGTGAGCGTCATCGAGAATGCAATACTGGGCGTCATCGCTGAAGACTCGCGCTACGATGCCCGCCATGTCGTGAACGCCGCCGAGGATGAGCGGCACGCCGCCTTTGCCCGCATGATGCGCGAGCCGCAAAGCCTCGCACTCTCCCACTTCACCCCGACGCCTGACGAGACGGTTGCCGTCAGTGCTAGCAATCAGGTTAGCTATCCCGCTGCCACGCCCTTCCTCCGTGACGAACCAGCGCCGACGCTTGGCCCTACGTCGGTTCAGGGCGCGTGGCGCATCGCGGGCGTCGCGGGCTGGCCCGTCCTCGCCCTTGGCGCTGCCACGCAGTTGGCGGCACAACTCACTGCCGCCTTTCCGGCGAAGTAAAAGGGCGACCTACAGGCCGCCCTTCCTCACTCTTCAATCCCCGTCCCTCACTGCTGAGCTACCAGCCAGACCCAACTTGTCTCGCCGGGCCTCACAGTCACGTTCCGCACCAGTGTTTGCTCGCCGACGCGCACCGCGATACGCCACTCGCCTGCCGGAATGTCGCCCAGCAGGAAGTTCTCATTCCACTCGTCGTCGGGGTTGATGGGTCCGGCGGCGTAGGAGTAGGTGGAACGGAAGACCTGCTCCTCGTCGGCGCGCTGGATGGTCATGAACGCCTCCGGCACGGGATTGCCCTGCGCGTCCAGCACCTGACCGATGACGGTGCCGCTCCCCTCCTGTGGGATGAGCCAGAGTTGGGGGTTGCGGGTGGCGAGATAGTCGTTCGCGCCTACCCGCACCTCGAAATGGAGGTGGGGACCGAGGGCGATGCCGGACATTCCCACCATACCGATGACGGTGCCCGTGTCTACCCTCTGGCCGCCGCGCACGGCAAGGGATTGCATGTGCCCATAGAGGGTGTAGACCCGCTCGCCGTCATACTCCTGGTCGTGGGCGATGATGACGACGTTCCCGTAGAAGGCTCCGCTCTCGCGCAGGTTCCAGTCGGGGGGGCCAACCACCAGATTCTCGTCGTTCAGGGCGAGGGCCACCGTGCCGGGCGCGACGGCGCGCACGGGGGTGCCAATCTCGTTGACGAATTCGACGCCGTGATGGATGGGGTAGGCCCCCTCGGCGGTGCTGCCATAGGGATAGAAGGTTTCGACCTCATCTACGGCGTCGGGGCCGATGGGGCGGGCGAACCAGTAGTGGTTCGTGGCCTGGG